>JBGPMY010000043.1:0-10141 GCA_041487235.1 Dehalococcoidia bacterium | reverse complement strand
GTAGTTCCCCGGCCTCAGCAGGCCACCGGCGGCGCTCACCTGGCTCACCAGCACGGCAAAGCCACGCCTGCCCTCAGGGATCACCACGGACACTGGCAGGTCCCCCTTGAACTGGGCCAGCTCAACGCCTGTGGACGTTATCTTGGCGGGTAGCACCTGCTCGCCCGCCGTAATCGGCACCGCTGTGACCTTGCCCACGACGACATCGGTCGTCTTGAAGACTTCGGGTATTACTGCGCTGATGGGCAACTGTTTCAGAGTCACCATATCGGCCGTGATCTTGGTTCCAATGGGGATGTTCTGGTTGGCGACCACGCCCGCTACCGTCTGGTCGCCCCCGCCACCGCCGTCGCTGCCCCCCACTTGGCTCAGGTAGGCGACGATCAGCACTGCGCTCAGCAGGCCAAGCACTAGCCCCAAGGTCAGCGGCAATCGGCCCGGCTTGCCTCCAATGGCTAGGTTCTTGATCATGGTCTCACTCCTTCTGCGTCGCTGGGTCTCACCGCAACCCGCCCATCGCTAGGTCGCAGCGGTTGTCATTGCAAATCTAATGATGGTTTTGGGGGCCGTTCCGTTACTCGCAAACAAGCGCAGATCAGTCTGGAAGTGGAATCAGTCTGGCGCCCGCCGCCAGGGTCGCCGCCGCCTGGGCAAAGATCGGCCCCAGATCCCCGGATCTCGCCTCGCACAGGAAGTGGTCTCCGTCAGCGTTCTCGGCGGTGATCGCGGCGGTTGTGGCGCAGTGCCCCTGATCGTCCAGGGAGTCGGTGGCCATGGCCGCCAGGACGGTCGAGGCGTCCTTGCCGGCCCAGGGCGAACCCGCGAGCTCGTTCTGGCAGGTGGCCCCCGCCACGCCAAAACCGATGGTGAATACCTCGATGGGCGGGTTCAGCGCTTTGGCCGCCGTGGCCTGCTCCACCGCGTAGTCACAGGGGCCCTTGGCGCTGCTCCCGGAGATGGTGTAGACCCGCACCGCCGCCCAGTCCAGGTAGAAGGTGCGGCTGGTGCTGCTGGCCACGTCTGTGACCCGCACCCTGAAGTTGGCGTTGGAGAAGTCAGATGCGCTCCACGTGCGGCCCCAGGTATCGCTGGAGGAGCCCAGGGTGTACGTCTGCTCGCTGGTGCTCAGGTTAGGGGTCGTCTGGGCGCTCGTCCAGCTGGCGCCGCCGTTCCAGGACAGCTGCACACACATCTGTCGCGTGCCAGAGGCGGTGTTGATTCGCGCGTCCAGGCGCACGTCTATCCCCATGATGGGAGTGCCGGCGGGGTAGTTCATGCCGTAGTTGTAGAAGTCGTGGCGGTCTTTGCCGGAGTTAGCGCAAGACGTGCTGGTGCCGGTTCCGCTGTTGGCGTCTTGCGCCACTCCGCCACCGTCGGCGCAGGCGTTGCCCGGCGTCGTTTCAAAGCCGTTGTTATCGCCGCTGCTACTGGCGACGGCCGCGTTCGCTCCGCAGTTCAGATAGCCTGAATTGGAGACGGGCATGATGTTCGCCTCACCGTCCGTCATGAAGATGATGCCCCACTTAACGCCCGTGCGCCCGGCGGCGATGAGGTGGTCCTTGGCGGCCTTCATGGGGCTTCCCAGGTTAGTTTGGCTGCCGAAGGAGGCGGCGAGCTGGAGGCAGTTGATGTTACTGACGATTTCAGAGGCCCCGTTCAGAGACCCATTCGGGTTCTTGTAATTGCTGCTGAGGTTGGTGATGAGCCAGTTGCCCGGGGCATCGTTGGCGTTCACGGAATTGCAGTCGTCGGCGGGAAGACTCTGAGGCAGCGTCGCCAGGCCAACGCTCTGTTTGTCCGGATCGAAGAGCTGTAGCACGGAGTCGGCGCCAGCCTTGGCGTTGGCCAGGTCCGTGGAACTCATGCTGCGCGTGCGGTCAATGACCTCCACCACATCCAGCGGCGCCGTGGGTGGACCACCGCATGCCCCTCTGCAGGCGGCGGCCCGAATAGTTCCTGTGGGGCAATCAGTAAAGAAGCATTTGGTGGGCCCGCCCATAACGCTTAAGACGGGCGCAAAGTAGAAGGGTACGTTTTTGACCCCTCCTACGACGATAGTGTTGCACTTGTTGCTTGGCTGCGAAAAGCCGCACTGGCTCACGCAGGTGGTGCCCTTGCATATGAATGAGGCACCGGGGCCAGGGTTGCAGACGGCTGGAATGTCGCTGGCGTCTGGCAGGCCGTCGCCGTTGCGGTCTCCCACTATGCAACGGAATGTGATGCTGATGTCAACAGGTGAGAGGCCGCTGTCGTTGGCCAGGGCGTACTTCATCGCGTTGGTCTGCGCCGAAGGCCCGTCGTCTGGCAGGTCCTGGGCGGCGGCCAGAGCCGCGGAGTCCACAATGGCCTGGACGTTCTGCCGCTCGTGCAGGAACATACCAACATCTAAGGCCAGAGAAACAAAGCCTATCAGCACTGCTAGCATGAGCGCGAACATGATTAGGACCTGGCCAGTCTCGCGGCCAGTCTCGCTTCCCCCGCCGCTCCCCACGTACCTCATATCGACCTCCCCTATTCGATTCTCATCTCAGTTTGGGATGATAAGTTCAACGTTGACCCCATGCCGCCGCCCACCAGGCTGAGGACGCTCGCAAGGGGGGTGATCAAGTCATACTGGTAGTCCACCTTCACCGTTACGGCTTCCCCAGAGCTTCCCTGGGCGTTGGTGGTCGTTACCGTCAGCTTGGATTGGTTCAGGGTGCTCGTCGCATCCCGAACCTTCGTTTCGATCTCGGCGGCGCTGCCCTGGACCGTGCCCACGCGGGCGCCTTCCCTGGCGCCGTTCGTGACCGATATCCAGGCATGGAAACCCATGCCAAAGTCCACGATCGCCAGGACTAGGACCAGGAAGATCGGCAGGACGAAGACGAACTCGACAAGGGCCTGGCCCTTTTCCCCGAGGCGCCCGCCCCTCTTGTAACGTTTCGGTATCACTTCAGCACCCTTTCCCGGCCTATGGGCGATCTCTAGCGTTCGATCTACTCGACGTAAATGGAAGCGAGTATGGGGGTCACGGCCCATCGGCGCGTGACCCCCTTCCTCAATGCGCATCAACAACAGTTGCCTGCTGCCGACGAATTGGGCCCTTTGACAGACCCGTTACCGCCCAATTACAGCGAGCCGGTAACGCTGCCCAAGGTGCCCGAGATAGCCGCGCCCAGCGCAGCCAGCGTGACGAGGCACACGACCGCGATGAGGGCCAAGAGCAAGCCATACTCGGCCAGCGCCTGACCACTCTCACTCCGGAAGCGGGCCACGATGCTCAGAAGGGCCTCGTTGATCTTGGAGAACATTGTCTCCTCCTTTCCCGAACTTTGGTTCACTCAGTTATTGCTCGAACGGTTGGACGAGTCACCCTCGTCCCTGCTCTTCGATTTTGATAGCGCTCCCCTGCGTGGGCTACCACCCCCTCCGGATGCCGTCCAGAATCGGCCAGTTCACGATGTTAGATGAGTTACTCCGAACACCCGTTACAGTTATGTCCAGCCAGTGAACGAACTTTAACTTCCCGCGCGTCCTTGGGCGCTTCACCCGACATCCAAATGAATAGACGATCAGGCAGCGCGCCCGTTATTGGAACTAAGGAAACGTTTGGTGAAAGGGTTCCCAGGACCCGCCCAGCCGCGTTGCGGCTCCTCCCCGCGTCCGCTAGGCTCTTGCACTAGAGACCGCATATGGAAGCAGTGTTTGCCGCCGTCATCGGCTTAGCCTTCGGACAGCTCCTTGATCTCCTGTTCGACCGCGTCTATACCGGCGAACCCCTCAGCGGCCGCCTCTACCGCTGCGCGGCCTGCAAGTCGCGATTACGCCCGGCCTTCCCGCTGCCCCTGGCCGGCGTGCTCTGGAGTCGTGGGCGTTGCCCGGACTGCGATGAGTTGCTCCCGTGGAGGGCCGTCATCCTTCCCGCCGGTGGCGCGGCGCTGTTCGCGACCTCTTACCTCGTCTTCGACGAGCTGGGAGCCGGCCTGCTGGGCGGCTTCTTCGCCACCATCTTCCTCACACTAACGTTGACGGATATCGATCGCCGCCTGCTGCCGAACCGAATCGTTTACCCCAGCATCGTCATCGCGGCGGCGCTGTGCTGGGGCTGGCCGGACACTTCCGTTGTCCAGATCCTGGCCGGTGGCGGCGTCGCCGTGGCCGTGGCGGCCGTGCTCCTCCTCCTGTCGCTGCCCTTCGGGGCGAACGCCTTCGGCATGGGCGATGTCAAGATGATCGTCCTCATCGGCTTCGTCGTCGGCCTGCCGCCCATCATCATCGGCATCGTCATCGGCACCCTGGCGGCGGGCGTCGTGGCGGCTACCCTCCTGGTCACTGGGCTGAGAAGCCGCAGGGATTACATCCCGCACGGGCCGTTCCTGGCCCTGGGCGCCACGGTTGCCCTCTTCTGGGGGCAAGACATCTGGGACTGGTACATAGACCGCTAGCCTGCACCGGCCCAACGTGTAACGGGCGCTCCAGCGCCACAGTCCTATCATTGGCAGGCCATACCTATGAGTTCTGTTGTACAGGCCGTACCCACTCCGCGGAGCTGGCTGTTTCGGACCATTGTGAAGCCGGGCAACGTGCTGCCCGCGCTCGTCTGGTTTTTCCTGGTCGCCAATCAGGCCGTCAACTCGTCCCTTCCTCCGTCCACGGCCACCATCGGCCTAGTGCTCGTCAACTCCGTGGCTATGGCGCTGTTCATCGTCCGGCGCGACCCTTCGCGGGTGGGCGGCAAAGTGGAGGGGGCCATCGCCCTGGCCGGCACCTTCAGCGTCTCCCTCCTGAAGGACGCCGGCCAGCTGCAGGACGCGGAACTCCTGCCCACGGCCATCCAGGCCCTCGGCCTCATCGGCTGGGCCGCCTCCCTCCTCGCCCTCGGCCGCAGCTTCGGCGTCGTCCCCGCGGACAGAGGGCTGGTGCGACACGGCCCCTACCGCTACCTACGACACCCCATCTACGCCTTCGAGGCCGTTTTCTTCAGCGGATATCTCGTGGCCGTGCCCACCCTCCGTTCGGCGATAATCATCGCCATCTGGGCCGCCCTCCAGGTGGTGCGCATCGTCCGCGAGGAGCGCATCATCGAGGGGTACGACGGATACAAGCGCGCCGTCCGCTGGCGTGTGCTTCCCGGCGTCTGGTAGGTGGCGCCACCCCAGCTTGCCCCGACGGGCCCGTCCGGGAAAGCTGGGGCATCAGACGCGGCCCAACGCTTGGGCCAGCCTTCGGATACGCGCTCTCTACCCTTTGACCCCATGACCCCCTGACCCCCTGACCCTTCCTCCTTGACACCCTCAGCGCTCAGGCGTAATCATTCGGAGCGAGAGTCCACCCGGACCACTCGAAGGAGGCCCATTGCCCGCCTACCGGTTCAAGCAGGTCGATGTCTTCACCAGCCGGCCCCTTTTCGGGAACCCAGTCGCGGTCGTCCTGGAGGCCGACGGCATCGACCCGGCTGAGATGCAGCGGATCGCCGGCTGGACCAACCTCTCGGAGACGACGTTCGTCCTCCGTCCAACGGCGGAGGCGGACTACCGTCTCCGCATCTTCTACCCGCAGGGCGAGCTGCCGTTCGCCGGCCACCCGGTGGTCGGGTCCGCCCACGCCGTGCTGGAGGCGGGGGTTGTCCCCGCGGGCCAGCGCGAGTTCAAGCAGGAGTGCGGGGCCGGCATCCTGCCCCTGCGCGTAGATGGCGAGGGGGGCGACCGGCGGATCTTCGTCGTCGCGCCCAAGGCCTCGTCGGGCCACGAGTTCGCTACGTCACGGGACGCCATCTCGTCCGCCCTGGGCGCGCGCCTCGACTCGTCGACGCCGCCGCTGGCCCTGAACAACGGACCGGTCTGGCTCTTCTGTCGGGTGGAGGACGAGAGCGTCGTGGCCGGGCTGAAGCCGGACATGGGCGCCATGGCGAGGCTCAGCCGGGACCTCTCGGTCAGCGGGTTCGCGGTGTTCGCGCTGGTCCGCGGCGCGGAGCACTCGGTGCGCATCCGCTGCTTCGCCCCGGCGGGTGGCGTCCCCGAGGACCCGGTGACGGGCAGCGCTAACGCGGCCCTGCCTACGTACCTGGTTCGCCACGACCTGCTCCGCGAGACCGGACGAGAGTACGTCTCCAGCCAGGGCCGCGAGTTGGGGCGCGACGGCCGCGTCCACGTCCGCGTGCTGGACGACGAGGGGCTGGCGGAGATCGGCGGGCAGGCGGTGACGGTGATCGAAGGGGAGATACGGTTGTGAGGGGGATGGCTGCCCCCGGCAAGGGAATTTGCTTCGTCGCTTCGCCGATTGGGGAGTCTGAGTCGGCCGTGCGCAAACGGTCCGACGACGTTCTAAAATTTGTGATTCGCCCGACTGCTGGAGAGTGCGGGTATGAAGCCCTGCGCGCGGACGAGATTGACGAGCCAGGCGTCATAACCAGCCAGATCGTTGAACGCGTAATTTCCTCACCGATGCTGATCGCTGATCTCACCGACGCGAATCCAAACGTCTACTATGAACTTGCTCTTCGGCATGCCGTGAAGAAGCCAGCCATTCACATCATACAAGCGGACCAACGACCGGCGTTCGACTTGGGCGGCAATAGGACGATCTTCCTAGACCACACGGACTTGAGGAGCGTTGAGTCCGCCAAGGAACAGCTAAAGCGACAAATCATGGCTGCTGAGAAGGACCCTCAAGCCGTTGACAACCCGATCTCTGTGGGCGCCGAGCTGCAAGCGTTGAGGGTAAGCGGCAATCCCCTGGCCGAGAGCGCCGCCCGCACCGAGGAGATGCTGCACGATCTTACATCCGTCACCGCCACTCGTGAATTGAGCGCGGTGGCCGGCCCGCTGTCATACGCATGGCACGCGTCCGAACGACTTCGAGATCGGCTTCTCGCCTTGACACAGACCGGGGGTGACGTACCCGCCTCAATCATCAAGGAAATCTGCGACGAGCTTATTGGCGACGTTGTGACACCACTAGGAATGATGCGGAGACACTATGGTCTGTCGCGATGGGACCCTGACCTTGACACTCCTCCCACCGCATGACACTGCATGATAGGAGCACACCCATGACCACACTCCAAATCCTGGCCGAGGGCCGCGGCGACTACCTCAAGGTTGACCCCGACGGCTACCGCGAGTGGGTGCGCGACCACAAGAATCGCGCCATGGTCCCCAAGCTGATGTCCGAGAAGGAGGCGGTCGCCAGCCTCGTCGCAGACGGCGATTACCTGGTCTACGAGTGCAACTACCTGCAGCGCGGCCCCTCCGCCCTCATCCGCGAGATCATCCGCCAGCAGAAGAAGGACCTGTGGGTGGGCGCCAAGTTCACCTGGGTGGCCGCCGCCCTACTGGTCGGCGCCGGCTGCGCCTCCAAGCTGGACGTGGGCTTCTTCCTGTTCGGCCCCGTCGTGGAGCAGGCGATCCGCGAGGGGCGCGTCCAAGCCTTCGAGTACTCCAACGTGGTCATGACCAATCGCCTGATGGCCGGCGCCATGGGGCTCCCCTTCCTCCCCGTCCGCTCCTTCGGCGGCACCGACGGCTTCAACTACTCCGGTGCCAAGCTCATCACCGACCCCTACACCGGCGAGCCCATCACCATCGTGCCCGCCCTCAATCCGGACGTGGCCCTCATCCACGTCCACCAGTCGGATGTCTTCGGCAACGCGCGCATCTTCGGCACCGGCATCTCGCACACGGAGGCCGCCTTCGCCTCCAAGAAGGTGATCATCTCCACGGAGGAGATCGTCGACACCGAGGAGATCAAGCGCGACCCAGGGCGCACGACGATCCCCTACTACGCCGTCGACGCCGTGGTGCACCTGCCCTTCGGCGCCTACCCGGGCGAGATGCAGGGGCGCTACGCCTCCGACATGGGCCACGTCATCGAGGTCGTCGGCGCCACGATGCGCGGCTTCATCGACAAGTACATCGAGAAGTACATCACCAGCGTCAGCGGCCACGCCGAGATGATGGACAAGCTCGTCGGCTACCAGCGGATACGGGAGATCACTGCTCGCGCGACGATTAAGGAAGGGTACGGGGCGTGAGCACGACCCCCACTGTCATTCTGAGGAGGCCGGAGGCCGACGAAGAATCTCGGCGGGAAGCTATCGCACTGCTTCGCGCCGAGACCCTGCACTGCGCTCAGGGTGACAGGAGCTACCAGCGCATCGCGGACATCACCCACCGGGCGACGATCAACGAGGGTTACTAGGCGTGAGGGACTTGCTGGCCGGTGCGCGCCTGACAAACGAAGCCCTTCGACAAGCTCAGGGCGAACGGGGTGGCGTCGCCAGCCACGCGGAGATGATGGACAAGCTCGTCGGCTACCAACGCATCCGCGAGATCACCGCCCGCGCGACGATCAAGGAAGGGTACGGGGCGTAGATGTCAGGTGTCAGGTGATAGGTGAGAGAGATATCCGCTCGCCCGTAGACAGGCTCCAGACGAACCGATTCAGCGGCACGCAACCGGGGGTGCAGGGGGCCGAGCCCCCTGCCGGGGGTCTGGGGGTGTCCCCCAGATTAACACACCCCGGGGGGGCGGGCGGGACGGATAACATCCCTATATCTGGAGGGTAGAGCAAGCCATGAGCCAAGAGGCATCCTACTTTAACGAGCGCGAGCACCTGATCTGCCTGGTGGCCCGCATAATCGAGGACGCCCGCACTCAGGTGCTGGGCAAGTGATTAGCCCTCGTGCTCGAGCTTGCGTCCGCCGATGCAGTGCAGGTGGAAGTGGAACACCGTCTGGTTGGCGTCCGGCCCGGCATTGGTCGCCAGGCGGTACCCACTCTCGGCAATGCCCTTCTCGCGGGCGAGCTTGGCCGCGACCACGAATAGCCGCCCGGCGACGGCCGCATCTTGCTCGGTCATGAAGAGCGCGCTCTGGACGTGCTTGTTGGGGATCACCATGAAATGCACCGGCCCGCGGTAGTACTCGGAATCTTTGGGCATGTCGATCGCGTAAACTAGGTCGTCCTCGTAGAGCTTGCGAACGGCCGGCTTCCCGTCGCGGATACCGCATAGTATGCAGGGGTCGTTCACTCAGGCCTCCTCAGCCGAAAGAACCTCTGTCCACCGTAGGTAGGTTGTCTTAAGATGTCAACGGCTGAACGATCCGGAAGGAGCATAGGATGGGTACACCTGCAGCGTACTTTAACGAGCGCGAGCACCAGATCTGCCTGGTGGCCCGCATAATCGAGGACGCCAAGACCTACTGGGTGGCCGGCGGCGGCTCGCCCATGGCCGCCATCCTCCTGGCCAAACGACTCTACACCCCCAACGCCGTGTACGTCACCGAGGACGGCGTCATCAACCCGGAGCCCATGCTCCCCCTGGACCCGCTGATGACCATGGTCAGCTCCCGCGCCAGCTATCGCGCCCTGCAGTGGGGGACGATGAACAGCGTCGGCTTCCAGGCCCAGATCGGCCTCATGGACTATGGCATCCTCAACACGCTGCAGGTGGACCCCTACGGCAACATCAACTCCACCGCCCTGGGCGACTACGAGGGCGAGCACCGCCGCTTCGGCGGCCCGGGCGGCGCCGACTCCATCGCCGCCATGTGCTGGAAGACGCTCCTCATGACCGACCAACAGAAGCGCAAGTTCGTGCCGCGCGTGGACTTCATCTCGTCGCCCGGCTTCCTGGACGGCTCGCCCAACGCCCGCGAGCGCGCCGGCCTGCCGCGCGGCACCGGCCCCTGGCGCGTGGTCACCCCTTGGGCGCTGTTCGACTACGAGGACCGCCACCTGCGGCTCGCTGGCGTCTCCCCCTTTGTGACCGTCGACCAGGTGCTGTCAGAGATGTCGTTCAAGCCCAAGATGGCCAAGCAGATCGAGACGCTGGAGACGCCCACGGAGGAGGAGCTGGCGCTCCTGCGCACGGAGCTGGACCAGCGAGGTCAGATCACGGACGTGGGCAAGCCCGTCGTCCGCGGCGACGACGGGACGTTCGCCTTCGTGGAGCAGGAGAAGGAGAAGAAGGACCTGCCGAGCAGCTGGTAGGAGGCTGGAGTAAGGGGCAGGGCCGCGCATCATCGCGCTCACCCTTCGACTCCGCTCAGGGTTCGCTGGCGCTGTCAGGCCCCTTCGACGGGCTCAGGGCGAACGGATCTGGTGGGGGCCGCGACGATGGGACGTTCGCCTTCGTGGAGCAGCCCTTTCCTGTCATT
>JBGPMY010000042.1:0-10230 GCA_041487235.1 Dehalococcoidia bacterium | reverse complement strand
CGGCCGATCCAGTTGCGCTGCATTGCGACCACGGGCTCCGGCCACTCCATGTGGGAGAAGTCCAGAAGCTCGTCGGCGTAGGCCGTAGTGCGCAGGAACCACTGCTCGAGGTCGCGGTGCGTGACGGCCGTCCCGCAGCGCTCGCAGGCGCCGTTGGGGAGGACCTGCTCGTTGGCCAGCACGGTCTGGCAGGATGGGCACCAGTTGGCCGGGGCCAGCGCCCGATAGGCGAGGCCGCGCTCGTAGAACTTGAGGAAGAACCACTGGTTCCAGCGATAGAACTCGGGATCGCAGGTGATCGTTTCGCTGGCCCAGTCGAACATCGCGCCCATGGTTTTGAGCTGGGCGCGCATGCGGTCGACATTCTCGTAGGTCCACTTGTGCGGGTGGACGCCCTGCTTGATGGCGGCGTTTTCGGCGGGCAGCCCGAAGGCGTCGAAGCCGATGGGGAAGAAGACGTTGCGGCCGCGCATGCGTCGGTAGCGGGCGGCGGCGTCGCAGGGGGCTATGGCGTACCAGTGGCCGACGTGTAGGTCGCCGGAGGTGTAGGGGAGCATGGTGAGGTAGTAGAAATTCTGCTTCGTCTGGTCCAGGTCCGCGTGGTAGAGGCGGTCGGCCTCCCACTTCTGCTGCCACTTCTTCTCGATGACTTTGGGGTCGTAGCGTTCAATCATGGGGCCCCCCATTGGTTTCTGGGAACGCCACCCCGCGCACTGAAGTGCGCGGCTCCAGATCATCGTGGTTGCGATGGTTGCGGATGTAGGTAGCGATGGCGCGAGCAGCGCCCCGGTTAACGTGCCGGAATCCGTAGCCACGTTGCCAGAAGTGGTCATGCCCTAAGTCGAGCTTTAGCTCCGGGAATCGCTCGAAGACACGACGGGCAGAGACACCCTTCAGGAACTGCATGGTTTGCGGTAGGGATAGTATCGGCCCAACGTCGATCAGAAGATGGACGTGGTCGTGAGCCATCTCGAGTTCCAGCATTTCGATTCCCTTTTCTCGGGCAATGTCCGTGATCAGTAGGCGGAGCGCCGTTCCCACGTCGCCCAAGAGCGCGTGCTTGCGCCTCTTGGGCGAAAACCAAACGTGGTAAAGGGGTCCCTTCAAGCCGCGCACTTCAGTGCGCGGTGGTGGTTGCCCTCCGACTTGCTTCGTCATCCGTTCATCGCTTCCTCTTTTTATCCTGTGGCGCCGGAGGAACCAGCGGATCCTGGTGCTGGCTTTGGTCGTCGTCGCCCTGCATCTCCTCGCGCAGTTCGCCGCCGATGCGTCGTATGAAGTCGTCGATGCGGCTGGTCACGGGTTTGGCCTCCAGGATCACGAAGATGAGCGCGGCGCCCAGGCTGGCGACGACGTAAAGCTCGCGGCCGATGGCCATGCCGACGGCGGCGGCGGCCCAGATCGTGGCGGCCGTGGTGATGCCCCGCACGCTGTACCCCTCGCGGAAGACGACGGCGGCGCCCAGGAATCCTATGCCGGTGACGATGCCGGCGGCGACGCGGTCGTCGCCACCGAGGAGATGGGAGACGTCCGTGAAGAGGGCGGAGCCGAGGGTCACCAGGGCCAGGGTGCGGATGCCGGCCGGGTAGCCCCGGAGCTCTCGCTCCAGGCCTATGACGCCGCCAAGGAGGGCAGCGAGGGCCATGCGCCCCACGATCTCCAGCTGGTCATCTACGGGCATCATCTGCTTAAACCCATCGGCCCCTCCGTCGCAGGGACGGAGGGGCCGAATATGCTCCGCGGTACCACCCTGATTCCCGGAAGGGGTCAAGGGGTCGACACGTCGGGGATCCCCTGCCCTCCAGGCTCTCTGGGGGCGCTGTAACGGGCGCGAACCCGTCGCCGGCTGGTCCGCCAGAGGCGGGTTGACCGGCGAGGCTCAGGAGCGAGTTCGGGCCTGTCTTGCCGGCTTGCAGCGACCGCCGGCTCTCTGCGGTGCGGCCCTACTACTCTCCTTCGTCGCCTTTATGGTTGTAGAGAAGCGATTGGTGGAGCTGAGGGGGATCGAACCCCTGACCTCCACACTGCCAGTGTGGCGCTCTCCCAGCTGAGCTACAGCCCCCGAACCGCAAGGGTATGGTAGCAGAAGGCCGGTGAGGGGGGCAACAAAGCCGGGCGCCCCGGCCAAGCTCAGAACCTGGCCGGGGCGGGGGCGTTCCCCGCGGGATGCTCTCTACAGCGGGAAGAGCTGGAAGAACTTGGGGAAGGTGCCGATGAAGCCGCCGGCGATAAGGACGCCCGTTGCGAGCAGGACCGCGTTGATCGGCAGATTCTTCTTCCACAGCACCGGCGTCAGCACGGCCCAAGACGCGAGGTATGCGATGACGGCGAAGGTGGTCTTGCCGCTGAGTGGTCCCACGCGGTTCTTCAGGTTGAGCACGTCCTGCGCGAAACTGTCGTTGGCTGCCCCGAGGACGGTGAAGATGCCCAGCGCTAGGACGCCGATGCCCGCCGCTATGAGGGCGGCCGACGCCGGCCCGTTGGGCCGTTCGACGATTTGCAGCTCTTCGGCCTGCCAGGCCACTTCATCTACGGTGCTGCCATCGGCGCGTTCGATCTTGATCATTGTCATAACTTCTCCCCTCCTATTTGATGGGGGCGGCTTTGGTGATGAAGGCGCCCAGGCCACCAGCGACACCGGCGGCGGCAAAAGCCAGGACGAAGAGGACCAGGCTGGCGTACCGCAGCTTCTTGTCGACGATGAGTTGGTTGCCGTAGAAGAGCACGACGAAGGCGACGGCGGTGGCCAGGACCGGGGCTACCCAGGCGATGTGCTCCTTCCACTCCATGGCGAAGTCGTGCCAGTCTTCCTTTCCGGGACTGTTGACCAGCAGCTGTCTGGGGTACTTGGCCAGCTCCTCCGGGCTCAGGGAGGAGGCTTTGACGCCCGCCGGCAGCGGCGCGCGGTACCACGGATAAACGATCCAGGTGCCGGTGACGACAGTCACCCAGGCCACAACCGCCATCGTGACGACGCCGGCCTTTAGCCGGAACATTCGCTCCTGGAGGCCGTGTACCGTCACCCATTCCGGCCTCAGTGACCACAGACCTGCCAGCCCTCCCGCGAAGGCGAGCAGGAAGATGGCGCCCAAGACCATGCCGTGAAGGGCGGCCCAGGTCTCGCGGTTTGTCAGATCCATCGCGCTGTCCCCCTTTCCTAGCCGCTGTCAATTCCAAGAGGTTGTCTGATCTGAGTGTAGTCTGGCGCTGCCACCCAAATGCGGGCCGTTCCTACCAATTCTGGCGGGACAGACAGCCCATCTTAACGCCCGATAAATCCCGGCGCAACATGCGGTTTCAGGGCCGGCTTCCGTAATGACATTCCTACCTGCGGTGATTCGCTTTACGAGGCGACAAATAGCTGACACCTATTCTGGTGACCTCATTCCATAAGGCCCGTCTATCAATGGCCGCATGGCCCATGCGTCCTGATGCAGCGCCTGGTAGCTTCGAAGTAGATGAGCCAGTAGTCGAGAGAATCGAAGGATCAAAGTCCAAGAGGAGGTTTAATCATGAAGTGGTTCAAGTTCGTCAGGCACTACGTCTGGTTCGCGCCGCTGGTCCTCGGAGTGATCTTCGTGGCCGCGGGTGTCTACATGTATCTGGAGGGCCGCGATGCCAAGAACACCGTCCATGACCAGATCGTGGCGGAGCAGATCACCACGGCGTCGGATTCAAGCATGCCTGGTGTCCTCGTCGACGACGCCGACACTGCGCAGGCGCAGGCCGACGTGATTCAGAAACATACCCTGACGACCACCGGCGGCAAGACCTACTCGCAGTTGGACCGCTACGTTGCAGCGGACGGTAAGGCAACGACCAATGACGCCAAGGCAGCGCTGATCGGTTCGGACGGCAATCCGGTTGCGAATCCGGTGCGTAACACTGTCTTCCAGGGCAACGCGCTGCGGACCGCGCTGAACGAGGCAGTCATAGGGTTCAAGCTGTCTGACCTCGTCATGGGGATCGGCGCGTTCATGCTGGTGATCGGTGGCACCTTCATCGTCTTCATCGCTCCGGCGGTCTACTACTCGGCTGAGGTTGCCAACCACTACGAGGAGCTCATCAAGCGGGAGAAGAAGGAGGCGTCGGCCAAGGGCAGGGCGATGCCCGCCTAGCCCGCTAACCTCCTCGATCGCAGGGAGGCCGAAAGCCGTAAGAGGCGCGGCCTCCCTGCATTTCATTTCTACGTGAAGAGGGGCGCGCTCAATCACACGACTCGAGTCGCGGCTACCCTCTCCTTGACAGCGAATTCCCCGCCTCTGCATCATGCGAGCGCATGTCATAGCGGGAGCAAGGAGAGTTCGCGATGATGCCACTTGAGGGGATTCGAATACTGGACCTGACGCGGCTGGCGCCGGGGCCGTTCTGCACGATGCTGCTGGGCGACCTGGGGGCAGACGTCATCGTGATCGAGGAGCCGCCGGGTGTTGGACGCCGCTTCGACATTGGCATGAGCGAGCGGGCGCAGGCGTTCAACGCCCTGGGCCGCAACAAGCGGTCGGTCGGCCTCAACCTGAAGGAGGCACGGGCCAGGGAGGCGTTCCTGCGCCTGGCGGAGAAGGCCGATGTTGTCGTGGAGGGGTTCCGGCCGGGGGTGGTCAAGCGTCTGGGCGTCGACTACGAGACCGTGAGCGGCAGGAACCCGCGCAGCGTCTACTGTTCGCTGAGCGGCTACGGACAGACGGGACCCTACGCCGGACTGGTGGGGCACGACATCAACTACATCGCCATCGGCGGCGCGCTGGGGGCGATCGGCTGGCCGGAGACGCCGCCGGCGATACCGCTGAACCTGATCGGGGACTTCGCCGGCGGAGGCCTGTACGCCGCCTTCGCCATCCTGGCGGCGATTATCGCGCGGGGGAAAACGGGCCGCGGGCAGTACGTGGACATGGCGATGAGCGACGGCGTCACCTCGCTGCTGGCATCGTCCGCCAGCCAGTACTTCAGCTCTGAGCATGTGCTGCAGCGGGGCGTGGAGTTCCTGAACGGCGGCATCCCCGCTTACTGCGTCTATGAGACGGCGGACGGCAAGTGGCTGAGCATCGGCTGCCTGGAGCCGTGGTTCTGGGCGGAGCTGTGTAACGCTCTGGGCTGCGAGGAGTACGTGCCGCACCAGATGAACCGCGACAAGTTCCCGGAGATGTTCGAGTTCCTGCGCCGCCGCTTTCGTGAGAAGACGCGGGACGAGTGGTTCGCCGAGCTGCGCCAGAGGGATATCTGCGTGGCGCCGGTGTACGGGATGGACGAGGTGTTCGCCGACCCGCACGTGCAGGCCCGGTCGATGGTGGTGGAGGTGGAGCACCCGGAGTTCGGGAAGGTGAAGCAGGTGGGCGTGGGGCCCAAGTTCTCGGAGACGCCGGGGGCCGTGCGCAGCACGGCGCCCACCCGCGGCGCGGACACGGACGAACTGCTGCGGGAGGCGGGCTACTCGCCGTCGGAGATCGAGGAGATGAAGGCGGCCGGGATGGCGGGCTAGTCGCGACCGGTGACGGCCGCGGGTTCGGCCACCACTGGCTCTTCAGTCGCGCCGCGGTCCAGGAATGGCCTCCAGAGCAACAGCAGGGGCAGCGCTAGAACGGCGATGATGATGCCGCCGACCGCGAAGGAGGCGGACAGGGAGGCTTCGTCCGCCAGGACGCCCAAGAGGGGCGCGCTGGGGATGAGGACAGCGGAGCGCATCAAGTTCGTCAGCGACATGACGGTGGCCCGCTGCTCGCTGGGCAGGCGGCGGTTGAGGTAGTTGGTGACGGTGGGCTGGGAGAACACGAGGACGAAGTTCATCACGGGGAAGACGGCCTGGGCGTACACAGAATCCCAGGCGGCCAGGACCGCATAAGAGGCGGCCAGGAGGACGGGCATCAGGTAGAAGGCGCGGCGCTCGCCCAGCGCCAGGATCAGGCGGGCGGCGGCCAGCGCGCCCACGATGCCGGCGATGCGCATGGGCGCCTGCCAGAGGCCAAGGGAGCCGACGCCGATATCGTGCCTCACCAGGAAGGGTTGGAAGAAAAAGATGGGCGCGATCATGCCCACGGCGATCAGCCCGAAGAACATGATGGAGTAGCGTACGGCGGGCTGCGTGCGGACGATCGTCAGGCTTTCGCCGATGATGTGTCCGTATGAGAGCGTGTGATCGCGCGCGCCTTCGCGCGGCGGCTCTGTGAACGTCAGGGCGGCCAGCACGGCGAATCCTGCGACGCCCCCGCTGAGCACGATGGGGAACGAGAGATCGGTGGCGGCGGCCAGGGGCGCGCCCAGGAGGGTGCCGACCACTGTCGCCCCCATGGCGATGGCCCACTGGCGCCCGTAGATCCTCGGGTACTCGCTCTCCCTTCCCAGGGATTTGAGGGTGTCGTAGATGAACGCCGACTCCGTGCCGGAGAGCAGGGAGAAGGCGATTCCCCAGATGAAGTAGGCGCCGAGGATGAGCCAGAAGGAGGAGGCCAGGCCGAAGAAGGTGATGGCGGCGGCGAAGGCGGCAGCCGCGGCGATGAGCGTGGGCCGCCGGCCCCAGCGGTCGGCGATGGCGGCGGCCGGCACCTGCAGGACTATGATGCTGAGCCAGAAGGGGACGTCTATGAGGGTGACCTGCCCCAGGGTGAGGCCGCGCTTCTCCGTGAGGTAGATGATCCAGATAGGCCACCACAGCTGGAAGTTGAGGAAGAAGTGGAAGACGTAGTACTTCCAGATGTTGGCCTGTAGCCGGGAGTCGGTTGAGGGCAGGCCTGTCCCGCCCTCAGGCAGGGATGGCCCCTGCAAGAGGTACCTCCTTGACTAGCATGTTGTATGGCCGGCGGGGCTGGAGTTCAGCTTATCGCAGAATCAGAGATCGGGCGATTGCGCCAACCATACACTACTCTGGGCGGGTGACGGCGGGTTGTCAGCCGTCGATCGAGCAGAGCCGACATCGCGCCGGGGCCCCAGATGGCGTCAACTCTGGAGGGCGGGCAGGATCAGAGATCGAGCGAGAAGAAGAGGATGCCGGGGGCGAGGCCGCCGAAGGTGCCCACCTCCGCGATGTTGGCGAAGACGCCCATGACGACGAGGAAGGCGCCGAAGCCGGCCAGGTTGGCCACCGTCGCTTCACGCGCTCCGGCGTCTGTGGTGGTCTGGATGGCGACGTTGGTGAGCAAGAGCGCCATGGCGAAGGCCAGCATGCCGATGGGCACCGCGAAACCGGCGAAGACGATGAATAGACTGAAGGCGACAGGCGCGAAGGCGAAACCCATGGTGCGGACTAGCTCAACGAAGTCCGCGCTCACGCCGTAGGCGCGAAGGAGGACCTGGTAGACCAGGTAGACCCAGAGGAACCAGACGGCGGTCTGAATGATGCTGCCCACCAGGAAGGACCGCAGGAACACCTGGGTCCTATCCAGGGTTGGGAAGTCCGGGCTCTGAACAGCCCACAGCCAGGAACCGAAGCCGGCGCAGAGGCTGGCGCCGAAGACGATGAGCACCGCGCTGCCGGTAGCCCAGGGTTCGGCGCGGATCTCTTCGAACACGCCGAAGTCCAGCCGCAAGAGACGACCGGTCCAGACGACCACCGTCTGGAAGTTGTTGCCCTGTGGACGAGTTCGTCTTCTTATCTCGGTTCACCCTCCGTTAGCGCCCGGAGAACGCTGGCACACATTCTAGCGGGTCGCGGAGGAACGGGCGATAGGTGACGGGAGACAGGTGACGGGAGACAGGAGACAGGAGACAGGAGACAGGTGACAGGTGACAGGTGACAGGTGACAGGTGACAGGGCTCTGTTCACAGCGGGCGCTTGGCCGGTATGCCGGTCCGGCGAGGGAAGCGCTCCGGAGTAGCCGCGACCTTGCGGACGAGGACGAGCGTGGGGACGGGGCCGGGCCCCGGCAGGTCCAAGGGCTGCATCCGCACGATCTCGCCGCCGCAGGCGGCCAGAGCCGACGCCGCCTCGCGAGCCTCCCGCGGGGCGGCGCTTCCCTTCGGCGCGGCCAGGTAGCCGCCAACGCTGAGAAAGGGAAGGGCCAGCTCTACCAGCACGGGCAACGGCGCCACAGCCCGGGCCAGAGCCAGGCGGTAAGCAGCGCGGTGCGCCGGATCGTGCGCCAGCTCCTCGGCTCGTCCGCGGATCACATCGGCTCCGCTGAGATCGAGCGTCTCGATCAGGCGCTTGAGGAAGTCGACCTTCTTGCCCGTCGCCTCCAGGAGGGTGAGCCGCAGCTCCGGTCTCGCGATCTTGATGGGAAGGCCAGGGAAGCCGGCGCCGGCGCCGATGTCGATAGCGGGCGAGCTGAAGGCGCCGAAGTCCTCGAGCGCGCGTAGGAGCGCCAGAGATTCCCCGAAGTGCCGGCGCTGGATGGCTTCGATGTCAGTGAGCGAGGTCAGGCTCGCCTTACGGCGTTCGCTGATGAGCCGCTGATAGTAAACGCTGAAGGATTGGAGCTGAGCCGGAGAGAGGTCTACCCTTAACCATTTCGAAACTGCGAAAAGGGACTGCATCCGGTAACGGCGGCCCGCGGGGGGCCGTCTTCCTTTCTGGAGAAACCAAGCGGACGGGGCATGTGGCCTGGGAACCAGCGCCCCGTCCGGAAGTGAGCCCCGGCTGCTGCTCATTCCAGGCAGAGGGGCCGACTTACTTTCGGAGTATAGCACATGGGTTTTGGTGGGGGTTCTGGGCGCGTCTGGCAGCGACTGGGCCTCGTGGCGTCCCTAGGTGTGGCGGTAGCGGTCCTGGCCGTCGCTTTCGCTCCGCGCCCGGCGGCGGCGCTGGACAGCGAAGAGCAGGGCTTTCTGGGCATTATCAACCAATATCGGGCTGCCAACGGCCTGGGAACCCTGACGCTTAACGGGAAGCTGAACGATTCGGCGCGCTGGATGAGCCAGGACATGGGGGCCCAGAACTACTTCAGCCACACGGACTCCCAGGGACGCGATCCCTTCGTCCGCATGAGCGCCTTCGGATACGGTTACAACACGTGGAAAGGCGAGAATCTGGCAGCCGGCGTGGAATCTGCGCAGGCGGCCTTCGATCTCTGGAAAGGTTCGCCCGGCCACAACGCCAACATGCTGAATCCCAACTTCACCGTCGTCGGCATAGCCCGGGCCTATGGGCCGGCATCGACATTCGGCTGGTACTGGGCGACGGACTTCGGCGGGCAGGACGATCCGCCGCCACCGCAGGCCCCACCGCCCGCTGCGGCGCCCGCACCGGAGGCGCCCGCGCCGGCTGCTCCGCCGGCTCCGGCGCCTACCAACGCTCCGGCGCCCGCTCCGCCGCAGTCACAGGCAACCCCTGCGCCGTCGCCCGCATCTCCAACTCCGGCGCCGACACCTGAGCCACAGCTGATCCAGGCGGGTCTGCCCAGCTGGTGGCAGATAGCGGTGCAGGTGCAGCCGTGGTGGGACCGGCTGACGGTTGTGGAAAGGGATGGCGCGGTGTTGAGGACTGTCTCCTATATGGCGGAGCGCTACCTGGAGTTCAAGACAGCGAATCTGGTCAGGGGGCCTGGTGACGATGGGAAGGCGATCGTCAGTCTGGTGCCGGAACAAATGTGGCCAACGGTCTTCACTTAGCCGCCGCCGACACCGCTTTCCGCCAACCCCTGCGTCCGCTCCGCCCGCACGACGACACGGTGACTGTAGTTTCCTCCGTAGGCGGCGCGCGGGTCTCTGACCCAGGAGCCACCGCAGGTGATCACCGTGATGACATCGCGGTCTGTGGACTGCATCACCTTTACCACGTTGGGATCGTCGTAGGGCGTAGCCACGTTGCCGGTCACGCGGTACTCCAGCTTGGCGCCGTCCTCCAGCGTGACGTCGATAATATCGCCGAGCTCCATCTCGCGCAGACGGTAGAAGACGCCGGGTATGGGATCGCCGGCGCGGGTCTGCCAGTCCACGTGGCCGGAGAACACCGCGTTGTTAGACTGGCCCGGGGCGGCCGTGAACGGGTACCAGGCCACCTGGTCCGGGCGGTCCGGCACCTGTGGGTAGTTCTCTGGGGTGAGGCCCTCGGCGACGACGGGCGCATCGATGTAGAGGCGAGGGATGGCGAAGCGCACGGGCGCCGGTGGTGGCGGGCCGGCAGGGGCGCCCCCAGCCTGCGACGAGTTATCGCTTTGAGATGTCTCGCCCAGAATCTGGTCAATCGTGCCTTGCTTGGGCAGGTCTGCGTTGTCATCGCCAAGGGCTGTGAAGACGCTGACGAGCCCCACGAGGAGCAGGACCGCGGAGGCGATCAGGACGAGGAGCCCGATGGCCAGG
>JBGPMY010000041.1:0-10278 GCA_041487235.1 Dehalococcoidia bacterium | reverse complement strand
GGGGGCGCGGCTGCCTTACGACCATCCTTCGCCTCGCTCCCATTATAGGGCACGCCAGGCGCTAGCCCCTCATGGAGCCGACAGGTTTGGGTGCGCTCCGGAATGCGCGAGGGCGCGGCATGCTGCGCCCCTACACGTGTGTCGGCGACGGCTCGCCTTCTTGGTCTGTCCCGCCATCCACCTGCGGCGCCGGGTCCGGGGTCACCACGGCCTCGGCGTCAGGCCCCGCATCTGCAGCTGCTTCGTCGAGGATGGTCGGGGAAACACCGTCGCGCTCTTCCAAGGGCGGTTCCAGATCGCCCTCTGGAATGTCATCGAGGCTGTCTCCTTCTTCCTGCAGATGCTCGCCCTCAGAGCCTTCCATCTCTTCTTCCTCAACGCCCTCGATCAGGAGGCCCGGTGGCAGAGCGATCTCCGCGATCTTCAGCGGCTGTTCTACGGTGATGGCGGCCCGCGCCGGGATGAGCTTGCCAATGATGACGTTCTCCTTCAAGCCCAGCAGGCGGTCCACCTGGCCATTTATGGCGGCCTCCGTGAGGACGCGCGTAGTCTCCTGGAAAGAGGCTGCGGCTAGGAAGCTCTCCGTGCTGAGAGATGCCTTGGTGACGCCCAGGAGCACGGGCCGGGCGGTGGCCGGCTCTCCACCCTCCGCCAGGACCCGCGCGTTCTCAGTCTCGAACCTGAAGCGGTCAACGAGCTCGCCGGGCAGAAGGGCAGAGTCGCCGGGGGAGTCCACGCGCACGCGGCGCAGCATCTGGCGAACGATGACCTCAATGTGCTTGTCGTTGATCGTCACGCCCTGCGAGCGGTAGACCTTCTGCACCTCTTCCACGAGGTATATCTGAACGGCCTCCGGGCCCTGAATGCGCAGGATGTCCTGCGGGTTGAGCGGCCCTTCCGTCAGGGGCTGACCGGCGTGGACGTAGTCGCCGTCTTGAACGCGCAGCCGCGCCGCCGCCGACACCAGGTACTCCCTTTGATCTCGCTCTTCGAACAGTATTGACAGGCGCCCCTTCTCTACTGACACCTGGCCAGCCGTGCGGGCCACGACTTCGTTAGAAGTGACGAGGGCTTGCATATCTCCGCCTTCTTGGGTGCTCTCTCCAGCCCGAGTTTTTGGCAGGCGGGCCAGAACGGCGCCTTGCTCCACCTCCTGCCCGTCTTTGACCAGCAGCTTTGTCCTCTTGGGCAGCGGATAGTCGTCTCGATAGACTTCGGCGCTGATGATCTTCAGCCGCCGCGCGTCGTTATCGCGGCTAACCTCGGCGGTGCCATCGATCTCGGAGATGAGGGCGGCGCCCTTCGGCACACGCGCCTCGAACAGCTCCTCCACGCGGGGCAGACCGGAGGTGATGTCCAGTCCGGCCACGCCTCCGGTGTGGAAGGTGCGCATGGTCAACTGTGTGCCCGGCTCGCCGATGCTCTGGGCGCCAATGATGCCAACCGCTGCACCATCGGCGACGAAGCGCCCGCGCGAAAGGTCGCGTCCGTAGCAGAGGGCGCAGAGCCCACGCTTGGTCTGGCAGGTGAGCGCAGAGCGCACGTAAACCTTGTCGATGCCGGCGGTTATGATGTGGTTGGCGTGTTCCTCCATGATCTCGTTGCCACGCTCCACGATGATCTCGCCGGTCTTGGGGTCGGCTACATCGGCGGCGGTCCAACGCCCGACGATGCGCTCGCTTAGAGATTCGAAGAGGCCCTTCTCCATGGGCTCACCCACCCAGATGCCGGCCGTGGTTCCGCAGTCGACCTCCACGATGATGACATCCTGGGCCACGTCTATGAGACGCCGCGTGAGGTAGCCGCTGTCCGCGGTGCGCAGGGCAGTGTCCGCGAGGCCTTTGCGGGCGCCATGCGTGGAGATGAAGTACTCCAGTACGCTGAGGCCCTCGCGGAAGGAGGATCGGATGGGCAGCTCGATGATGCGGCCGGCGGGGTCGCTCATGAGGCCACGCATGCCGGCCATCTGGGAGATCTGGCTGATGTTACCCTTGGCGCCGCTGACAGCCATGATGTAGACGCCGCCGTACTCCTCCAACCGTTGCTGGATGACCTGCTGCACACGGTCGGTCGTGTCACGCCAAATGGAGACCGCCTGCGTGTAGCGCTCCTCATCTGTGATCAGGCCCAAGTTGTATTGCTCGTCGATCTCGGCGATGCGGGCGTCAGCTTCGGCCAGCAGTTGCTCCTTCTGGTGCGGCACCCGCAGGTCGTTCATGGCGATAGAGATGCCAGACTTAGTGGCGAACTGGAAGCCAATGTTCTTCATGCGGTCCACCATCTCGGCGGTGCGCAGGTTCTCCAGCTTGTGGCTGCATTCGGACACCAGCTCTTTGATGGCCTTCTTGTCCATTAGTTGGTTACGGAACCCCAGCTCTTCCGGCACCACCTCGTTGAAGATGATGCGGCCCACGGTGGTATCCATCAGCGCGCCGCCCGTTTTCTTATGGTCACGCACGCGAATGGGGGCGCGCAGGTCGAGGTGTCCTGTGTCGTAGGCGATCCTGGCCTCATCGAAGCTGCTGTAGATGCCGCGAGCGGGCGGGCCGGCGTGGAAGGCGCCCTTACCGGCCGGATTCACATCTGTCATGTAGTAGCAGCCCAGGACGATGTCCAGGGTCGGCGCGACGACAGGCTCCCCGTTGGAAGGATAGAGGAGGTTCTGGCTGGAGAGCATGATCTGCCGCGCCTCCGCCACGGCGGCGCGCGAGAGCGGTACATGCACGGCCATCTGGTCCCCGTCGAAGTCGGCGTTGAAGGCCGTGCAGACCAGGGGGTGGATCTGGATGGCGCTGCCGTCAATGAGGACGGGCTCAAAGGCCTGGATGCCCAGCCGGTGCAGGGTGGGCGCGCGGTTCAGGAGGACGGGCCGTTGCTTGACGATCTCGTCCAAGATGTCCCAGACCTCCGGCCGGGCGCGCTCCACGATACGCTTCGCCGACTTGATATTGTGGGCGAGGCCGCGCGCCACCAGCCCGTGCATCACGAACGGCTTGAACAGCTCCAACGCCATGCGCTTGGGCAGGCCGCACTGGTTTAGCTTGAGCTCCGGACCCACGACAATGACCGAGCGGCCGGAGTAGTCCACACGCTTGCCCAGCAGATTCTGCCGGAAGCGGCCCTGCTTGCCCTTGAGCATATCCGAAAGCGACTTCAGCTTGTGGTTGCCGGCTGTGGAGACGGCTCGGCCACGGCGGCCGTTATCGATCAGGCTATCGACAGCCTCCTGCAGCATGCGCTTTTCGTTACGAATGATTATCTGCGGCGCCCCCAACTCCAGCAGCCTCTTCAGCCGATTGTTGCGGTTGATCACGCGCCGATAGAGGTCGTTGAGGTCGCTGGTGGCGAAGCGCCCGCCGTCCAACTGCACCATGGGGCGCAGGTCCGGCGGCAACACGGGTAGGATGCCCAGCACCATCCACTCCGGCTTGTTGCCGCTCTTGCGCAGCGCCTCCACTACGCGCAGGCGCTTTGTGGCCTTCTTGCGCCGCTGCCCGCTGAAGTTCTGAATCTCAGAGCGCAGCTTCACCGCCTGCTGGTCCAGCTCCACGCGCCCCAGGACATCCAAGATGGCCTCGGCGCCCATCCCTGTCCTTATCAGCCCGGGATACCTCTCCTCCAGCTCCCGCACCGTCTGCTCCTGCAGAAGTGTGCACTGGTCATCCCTGATCGGGTCCTTGAGATCTTCCACCACTTCGATCTGCACCTGGAACTGGGCGCGAACAGATTCCCGTTCCTCGTTGACCATCTTGCGCAGCGGCTCCATCCGCGACATGGCGGCCTCACGCAGCTTTCCGATCTCCATGTCCAGCGCCGCCTCAGCGGCCCTCCCCCTGTCCGCCCGGCCAGTGTCCAGGGTGACGATCCGGCGATCGACCTCGACCTGCAGGCGCTCGGCGCCGTCGGCGGGGAGCTGCTCCCCCCTGGTAGCCAGGACGAACGCCTCGTCAAGGGCCAGCTTCTTGGTGGCCTTCCTGTGTGCCAGCTGCTCGATGTTGGCCAGCAGGGCGGCACCCTTCTCGCGAAGGGTCTCGATCTGCGCGTCGACGGCGGTGTCGGCAGCGGCGATGCGATCCGCCCGCTGCGCCTCCAATCCGGCGCTGGCCTCGCCCGTCGCCGCCTCGATCTCGGCGATCTTCTGCGTGTGCTCCGACTCGCTTTGGTCCGCCGCCTCGTCCATCTGCCGCTGCAGCGCCGCGAGCGCTGCCTTGCGTACGTCTTCGTTGACTTCACAGACGATGAATTGGGCGAAATAGAGGACGCGTTCCAGACTGCGGGGCGATATATCTAGCAACAGGCCAATGCGGCTGGGCGTGCCCTTCACGAACCAGATGTGGGCCACGGGCGACGCCAGCTCGATATGGCCCATGCGCTCGCGCCGGACCTTGGAGCGCGTCACTTCCACGCCGCACTTATCGCAGACGATTCCCTTATAGCGGACGCGCTTGTACTTACCGCAGTAGCACTCAAAGTCCTTGGTAGGCCCGAATATCTTCTCGCAGAAGAGCCCATCCTTCTCCGGTTTGAGGGTGCGGTAGTTGATGGTCTCCGGCTTCATCACCTCGCCGTAAGACCAGGAGCGCACCTGCTCAGGAGAGGCGAGCGATATGCGTATAGCGTTAAAGTCGCTAACTTCCAGAGCCAATTAAGTCCTCCCCTTTCTCGAACCCGCTGAGGTCAATGCCCAGCTCTGGCAGGTCCTGGGTTGAGGTCTCTGCCAGGATCACCCGCTCTTCCTCTTCGTTCAGCACCTCTACGGACAGGCCCAGGCTCTGCAGCTCTTTGACCAGCACCTTGAAGGACTCCGGGACACCGGGCTCCTGGATGTCCTCTCCTTTGACGATCGCGTCGTAGGTCTTCACACGGCCAACCACATCGTCGGACTTCACTGTGAGCAGCTCCTGGAGGATGTGGGCGGCGCCGTAGGCTTCCAGCGCCCAGACCTCCATCTCGCCGAAGCGCTGGCCACCGAACTGCGCTTTGCCGCCGAGCGGTTGCTGCGTGATTAGAGAGTAGGGTCCGGTAGAGCGGGCGTGAATCTTGTCCTCCACCAGGTGCACCAGCTTGAGCATGTATATGTAGCCCACCGTCACCGGCTGGTCGAACAGATCGCCGGTGCGTCCGTCGCGCATGATCTGCTTGCCGTAGATGGGCGCCGCCAGGCCGCGCTTGAGGAGAATCTGCTCCGCCAGGGTTTCCAGCTCGCCGTACGGTCTGCCCCGAACTTTCTTCTGCCCCTTTTGTTCCAGCCACAGTTCCAGGCCGACGCGGGCAGCCTCGCCGACCTGTGAGTCGTCAAAGACGACTTGAGCGTCGTAACCCTTCTCCTTTAGCCACTTGGCGACCTTCTCCGCGTCCACCCTTTCGCCAATACCGTTGCCGTTCAAGGCGCCATGGCCGTTGCCGGATATGCCGTGGCGAGCCTGCATAAGGGCGCCCGCCTGCTCGCAGATCCAGACACGGCATAGAGCGTCCTCAATCGTCTGGGGATTGCCGCCGTCGAACACTGGCGAAATGGCACGGAAGCCCATTCGCCGGGCGGCCCAACCCAGGTGTGTCTCCAGCACCTGGCCAATGTTCATACGGCTGGGTACGCCGATGGGGTTGAGGATGATGTCTACGGGCGTACCGTCCTCCAGGTGCGGCATGTCCGCGATGGGGAGGATGCGGGCGATGACACCTTTGTTGCCGTGGCGGCCGGCCATCTTGTCACCCTCCGCCACCTTGCGGCGCTGGGCGATGGAGATGCGCACCATGGCCTGCACTCCGGCGGCAAGTTCGTCTGTGATCTTGGCGTAGAGCGGCCAGCGGCAGATGTGGTTGGGGGAGCCGTGAGGCGCCCGTCCTGGCTCGTTGTCTGCCCGCGCGAAGAAGCGCGTCTCGATCACTTTCCCTCGCTCGCCGTGTGGCACTCGCAGCGAAGTGTCTTTCACCTCGCGGGCCTTTTCGCCGAAGATTGCGCGCAGCAGCTTCTCTTCCGCCGTCAGCTCCGTCTCTCCCTTGGGCGTGATCTTGCCGACGAGGATGTCGCCGGACTGCACCTCGGCGCCGACGCGGATGATCCCGTACTCGTCCAGATCCAGGAGGCTCTCTTCGCCCACGTTGGGGATGTCGCGGGTGATCTCTTCGGGGCCCAGCTTGGTGTCCCGCGCCTCCACCTCGTGCTTCTCTACATGGATAGAGGTGAACTTGTCATCCTGGGAGACGGCCTCTGAGATGATGATGGCGTCCTCAAAGTTGTAGCCCTCCCAGCTCATGAAGGCGACGAGGAGGGTCTGGCCCAGCGCCAGTTCGCCCGAATCGGTAGAGGAGCTGTCGGCCAGAGTCGTCCCGGCGTCGACTCGCTGGCCGCGGCGGACGCCGGCGCGCGGGGTAATGCAGGTCCCCTGGTTGGAGCGGACGAATTTGTGCAACTTGTAGGTCCGCTCCACGCCGCTGTCGTAGGCCACGCTGATGGCTTCGCCGGTCACGCTGACTACCACACCGCTCCCATCGGCGATGATCACCTGGCCGGAGTCGACGGCGGTCTGCAGCTCCATGCCCGTGCCGACGAGGGGGATCTCAGGCCGCACCAGCGGCACGGCCTGGCGCTGCATGTTGGCGCCCATGAGGGCCCGGTTGGCGTCGTCGTGCTCCAGGAAGGGTATGAGGGAGGCGGCCACCGACACGATCTGCTTGGGAGAGAGGTCCAAATAGTCCACATGCTCCGGCGGAGAGGTGGTGAAAGCGCCGCTGTGGCGCGCCTCCACACGGTCCTCCAGGAAGTGGCCTCGCTCGTCTAGGGGGGAGTTGGCCTGGGCGACGAAAAAGTTCTCTTCTTCGTCCGCGGAGAGGTAGTCCACCTCTGCCGAGACGAAGGGCCTGACGGGTATCATCTCCTCAACCGCCGTCGACAACTTCTTGGCGATCTCTTTCGTGATCTCCGTGCCGGCGGTGGCGGTTGTCTTTCCCCTGGCGTTAGTGACGTCGCGGCGCAGCTGGCGGCCAACCAGATCCGGAGAGTCCTTGGCCAACTCACGGAACACCCTACGGTACGGCGTCTCGATGAAGCCGTACTCATTGACACGGCCGAATGTGGCCAGGCTGCCGATGAGGCCGATGTTCGGGCCCTCCGGCGTCTCGATGGGGCAGATGCGCCCGTAGTGGCTAAAGTGAACGTCTCGCACGTCGAATCCGGCGCGGTCACGGGAGAGGCCGCCGGGACCAAGGGCGGAGAGGCGGCGCTTGTGGGTCAGCTCCGCCAGCGGGTTAGTCTGGTCCATGAACTGCGAGAGCTGCGAGCCACCGAAGAACTCTTTGATAGACGCTACCACCGGCCTGATGTTGATCAGCTGGCTGGGCGCTGTCTCCTGAGGATCTGTGATCGTCATGCGCTCCCGGATCACCCGCTCCATACGCAGGAGGCCGATGCGGAACTGGTTCTGGATCAGCTCGCCCACGGTGCGCACGCGCCGGTTGCCCAGGTGGTCTATATCATCCGATTTGCCGATGCTGTTGTTGAGCCGAACGATCTCGCGCACTATCGCGACAAGGTCATCCGGCGCAAGGACACGCGCGTTCGTAGCCTGCGGACGGCCAAGGCGCTTGTTAACCTTGTAGCGCCCAACTTTGCCCAGGTCGTAGCGCCGCGGGTTGAAGAAGAGGGAAGTTATGAGCTGACGGGCGTTCTCGATGGTGGGCGGGTCTCCCGGGCGAAGGCGCCGGTAAAACTCCAGCAGAGCCTCTTCCTTGTTGGCGGAAGAGGGGTCGCGCTCCAGGGTGGCCTGGATGTACCGACGATCCGGATGGGTGTCCACGTCCTCGAACATAGCCAGGATGCGATCGTTGGTGCCCAGGTGCTGAAGGAGCTGCTGCCGCAGCTTGTCGGCCTCGCGCTCCGTGCGGGCGTTCTCTATCTTCTCTTGGATCTCGTTTATCGGGGCCAGGCTAGCGTGTCCCGGTAGGAGGCTGGGCTCGTCTATGGCGCGCAACAGAGTGGTGATGGGGATCTTGCGCTTACGGTCCACCTTGACAGAGATGACGCCCTTGTTGGAGGTCTCGAACTCCAGCCAGGCGCCACGGTTGGGAATCAACTTGGCGAAACAGAGGTCTCGCCCGCTGGTGGCGTCGCGGTCCAGAGTCAGGTAGACACCGGGCGAGCGGACGAGCTGGGAGACGACCACGCGCTCGGCGCCGTTGATGATGAAGGTGCCCTTTTCCGTCATGAGCGGAAAATCGCCCATGAAGATCTCCTGCTCCTTGATCTCTCCGGTCTCCTTGACCAGGAGCCGGACGTTGACGCGCAGCGGCACCGCGAAGGTGGCGTCCCTTTCCCGGCACTCTTCCTGGCCGTACTTGGGCTCGCCGAAGCTGTAGTCCGCGAACCGCATCTCCAGCCGGTTGCCGGTGAAGTCAGAGATCGGCGAGATGTCGTCAAACAACTCGCGCAGCGCTTCGTCTTTGAACACCTCATAGGAGTCCAGTTGGATCTGGACCAGGTGCGGTAGGGCGATTACATCTGGAATGCGGGAATAAGACTTGACGATGAGGGGAACGCGGAACTTCTCATAGACAACGTCCCTGGGCACAACCATGCAGAACTTCTCCTCAAGAGGCTAGAACGTACCTCTTGCAATGCAGAAACTAGTGCCTAGCGGCAAAGATAGTTAGACAGGGGAACACGAAAAATTGGGGGACTGGAGAGCCATCCAGTAGATAACTTAGCACTGGCAAAGGCAACTGTCAACACAATTTTCGGACAGAGCTGCGAAATATTGCGAACGACCGGACAGGCCAGGCCAGACGTCACTCCCACTCAGTCCGCAATCGCGGGTGACGGCGCGGCCGCCTTCTGCCGGGGCGCCGGCGCCTGCCCGCGCATCACGCTGGCGACGCCGACGACGATTAGGGCAGCGCCGAGTACTGTATTCAGGCCGATATGCTCATCCAGGACCACCCACCCCAGGAAGAGACCTATGATCGGGATGACGTAAGTGACAAGGGAAGCGCGGACAGAACCAACACTCTCGATCAGCCACAGGTAGGCGATGTAGCCGAAACCTGTGCCGAAGACGCCCAGAGCGAGGAGGGAGAGCGTAGCCTCCAGACTGAGCGAGTAGTGGGGTACCCCCTCCAACGTTAGGACAAGCGGGATCGACATGATCGTGCCCATGATCACCTGTAGCCCGGAGAGGCTGATGGGGTCCTGGGAGCGAAGGAGGATGCGCATGTACACCGCGCCCACGGCGTAGCATACAGCGGCGCCAACGACGGCCAGCTGGCCAAGCACGTTGGAATCCGTGACGTTCAGGACATCGTCCCCGATAAGTATCATGACGCCGAGAAAGCCCAGCACAAGACCACCGAGACGGGCAGGCGTAAAGCGTTCGTCCGGCAGCACCGCCGCGGCGATTACCGCCGTGAATATCGGCATCATAGAGTTGAGGACGGACGCCACCCCGCTGCCGATGCGTTCTTCCCCCCAACTAATGAGGGCAAACGGGATCACGTTGCTGATCAGCGCCGTCAAAGACACATGGGCCAATAGCGCCGGTTGTAGAGGCAGCGGCAAGCGGCGCACCAGCATGACGGCGCTGACGGCCAGCGTCCCCAGGAACAGGCGGCCAGCCACCAGCTCGATGGGCGAGATCTCGTCGACGATGACCTTGATGAAGAGGAAGGACGAACCCCAGACGCCGCCGAGCACCAGCAGGACGGCCAGCGGGCGCGAGTCCGCCAGGCGGTTGGTCATTCTCGGCCGTTGGCGGACTTCCCTGCGGCAGCCGCGACAGCGCCGGCGCGCTCCCGCTCCAGCAGGGCGCGCTTCCGCTCGACGCCGAGCCCATAGCCTCCGAGGTCGCCGTTGCTGCGGATCACCCGGTGGCACGGGATGACCAACGGCACCGGGTTATTGGCGCAGGCCTGGCCCACCGCTCGCACGGCGTTCGGCCGGCCGATGGCCCTGGCGATCTCGCCGTATGTCCTGGTGCTTCCGTAGGCGATCTCCCGAAGGGCGCGCCAGACGCGGCACTGGAAAGCAGTGCCCTGGACGTCCAGGGGCAGGTCCAGGCGCGGACGCACCCCCCGAAGGTGCTCCAGTATCTGCCCTACCCAGTCGCCGAGCGCGCCGGCGTCGGGCTCGATGCTGGCGTGCGGGACCTCGCCCCTCAGCGACACCCCCAGCTCCGCGTCGGAGTCTCCGAGGCGGACGGCGCAGACGCCGCGTTCGGTCCCAGCCACCAGCAGGCGGCCCAGCGCTGAGTCCGCAATGTGGTATCGGATCATCATGCCGCGCCCGCC
>JBGPMY010000040.1:0-10342 GCA_041487235.1 Dehalococcoidia bacterium | reverse complement strand
GGTGATAATGATCTCTGACGGCGAGCCGACGGCGCATCTGGAGCACGGCCGCTCCTACTTCGCGTACCCGCCCAGCCCGATCACGATCCGCGAGACCTTGAAGGAGGTTAAGCGCTGCACCAAGAAGGGGATCGTCATCAACACCTTCATGCTGGACCGCAACTACTACCTCAAGGAGTTCGTCAACCAGATCGCGAAGATGAACAAGGGCCGCGTCTTCTACACGACGCCGGAGCGTCTAGGCCAGTACATTCTGGTCGATTACGTCGCCCAGAAGCGCAAGCGCCTGGGAGACCGCGCGGCCTGACTCCCTCGTGAACCGGCACATCCGGGCCACCATCTCGTCTCTTCCCCGAAACCTCGTCAACGCCGCCGCGCTGCTTGTCCTGCTGCCTATGATCGGGACGGTGGGGTACATCCTCATCGAAGGGTGGAGCTTCATCGACGCCCTCTACATGACGGTGATCACGCTGACCACCATCGGCTTCGGGGAGGTGCGGCCGCTGGACACGGAGGGCCGCGTCTTCACCATGGTCATCGCCGTGTCGGGCGTGGGCGCCATATTCTACGCATTGTTGGGCGTTTTCCAGTTCCTCATCGAGGGAGAGCTCGGCATCCTGCTGGGGGTACAGAGAATGAAGGGACGAATCGCAGACATCAGAGACCACTACATCCTGTGCGGCTTCGGGCGCGTGGGCGAGGAGATAGCCCGCGAGTTCGCGGCGCGGAGCATTCCGTTCGTGGTCGTGGAGTCCAACGCGGAAGCGATCGAGCGGGGCCAACGCCTGGGTTATCTGCTCCTCGTGGGAGACGCCACCAGCGACGCCGTGATCCGGGAAGCCGGCGTGGAGCGCGCCCGCTGCCTGCTGGCGGCCTCCGACTCCGACGCCGGCAACACGTTCATCGTGCTCACGGCCAAGGCCCTCAACCCAGATATCTTCGTCGTCTCGCGGGCGGCCAACATGGAGAGTGAGCCGCGCATGCTGCGGGCCGGGGCGGACCGCGTCTTCTCGCCTTACATGATGGCCGGCCGGCGCATGGCGCTCTCAGCGCTGCAGCCGATGGTCGTTGAGTTTATCGAGACGCTGACCACAGGGCAAGAGGGGGCGCAGGTGCTGGCGGAGATCGAGATCTCCGAGGAGTCTGGGCTGGCTGGGCGGACGATCCACGATGTGCTGCACGCCTGCCGTACCATCGTCGTGCTGGGCTTGCAGCGGGCCACGGGCCAGATGCAGGTGGGCCCGCAGGCGGACACCACATTGGCGGCCGGCGATAAGGTCATCGTGATGGGCGAGGAGGCAGAGCTGGAGACGATACGGCCAGCTTCCAGGAATGCCCGCGCCCGCTAGCGGCTGGAGCAGGCGGTGACTACGCCTCAAGCCATCCGGTGCGTGCTGCGGTAGAGGTAGGGGCGTGGCCTGCTACGCCCCTACTACCGGCTCGTCCAGCATGAAGCCGCGGACGACGGCCGCGAACTCCGCCGGCCGCAGGCGGGGCAGCGAGTGGCCGGTGTCCTTGAACACGTACAGCCGCCCGTTTAGGAGCGAGTCCACCATGCGCGTGGAGATCTCCTCGTCCAGGATGGGGCTGCGTTCGCCGCGCAGGACCAGCGCCGGGCAGCGCACGCGGTTCAGGGAATCCCACAGGAAATCGATCTCAGGTATCGCCGCCTTTGTGGTGATGTCCGCCAGACGCCGGTCGTAGCGGCTGGAGTACATGCCGTCCTCGCCCTGCACAAGCGAGTTCTGGATCAGCCGCTGGATGGAGGCGTCGTCGAGGGAGGGCCACTGGTCGCGGTAGAACGCCGTCGCCTGCTCCAGGGTGAAGGCGCTGGGGGGAACGTCCGCCTTCGCCGTCATGTCCTCCTTCAGCCCCACGGCGCCCACCCGCGCCATCTGCGGGCCCATGTCGACCAGGACCAGGTGCTTCAGACGCAACGAATTCTCGCGGGCGTAGGCCATTGAGCAGCGGGAGCCAAGGGAGAGGCCCAACAGATCGAAGCGCTCCAGGCCGACCGCGTCCACGAAGCGGACCAGATCGGAGGCCAGGGCCCAGACCAGGTAGCCACCGGGGGCATGCTCGCTCTCGCCGTGGCCGCGCATGTCCGGCGCGAAGATATGGAAGTCGTCCAGCAGCCGGTTGGCGCAGTCCTGCCAGTAGTAGGAGTAGTCGCGCAGGCCGTGCATGAGCACCAGGGGCCGTGTTCCGCGGCCCTTCCACTCGAAGTAGTGGATGCGCAGGCCGTTGAGCTTGAGCTCGCCCTCCTGAGGTTGAACCAAGGTCATGCTACTCTGGCGCCGGGGTGCGGCCCAAGGCTCGGTCCAATTCCCGCTGGCGCTCCTCTCGCATCTCTCTAATGTCCGCCACTATATCCGACTCGTGTTCGTGGTCGTGGGGCCCCTCTTCCGTGAAGAACTGGAACAGCACGCCGCCGGAGTCCTTAGGGTGAATATACGTCTCCGCCCAGCCGTGGCTGCGCTGGACGCCGCCGAACGGTTCGATGCCGAAGTCGCGGATCGCCTGGGCTGCCTGGTCGACGTCTTCGACCTCGAAGGTGACGTGGTGCAGGCCGGGTCCGCGATCGCGCAGGAAGCGTGCCAGGAAGCCGTCCTCGTTGAGCGGCTCCAGGACCTCGATCTGGCCGCCGCCGGGAACATCAAGACCGACGCCGCGATAGCCGGCTTCGTCGTTCTGGAAGCGGCCCGCCGCGCGCATTCCCATGAGCCCGGTGAGCAGGGGCAGCACGTCGTCGATGTGACGCACCGCCCAGCAGACGTGGTCCAGCCGCTTGATTCCGATCTTCTCGTTTGTGCCCAAGGCGTCCTCGACTTTCATGCGTGAGGTTCGGAGCGGAGCAAAAGCCATGATACGTCCTGCTGCTCCCGCAGTCACCTGCTTGTTCTCCAAGGGAGCGGCTGTCTAGGATTGCCAATGAATGAGCTCAGCAGGGGAAAGTCCGCTCACCGATCGCAAGGAGGCCGTGATCATCGTCAACCCGGTGGCTCACAACGCCCCCAAGCCCAAGAGCCTTAAGGCCGTCGACGAGTGGCTGCGGGAGCAGGGCTGGCGCGTGCAGTGGCGGGAGACGGCGGGGCGCGGCGACGCCATATCGCTGGCGGCGCGGGCGGCGGACGAACGAGTGCCCCTCGTCTTCGTCTGCGGGGGCGATGGCACGCTGAGCGAGGCCGCCAACGGACTTGCCGGCAGCGAGACCGCCCTTTCGGTTATCCCCGCGGGCACAGTCAACATCTGGGCGAGAGAGGCAGGGCTCCTGAAGAAGCCGCTGGAGGCGGTGCGGCTGGCTGTCCTCGGCGAGCGGCGCAAGGTGGACCTGGGCAGGGCGGACTCACGCTACTTCCTGCTGATGGCCGGTTACGGCGTCGATGCCGCCATCGCGGCCAACGTCTCTCCGCGGGTGAAAGGTCGGTTGGGCGCGACGGCCTACGTCCTGTCCGCGCTTCGAGAGCTGTTTCGTTTCCGAGGTTCCGCCATACAGATGCTGCTGGACGGACAGGCGATATCCGCTGACGTCCTGATGCTGGTGGCGGGCAACACGCGCAACTACGCCGGCCTGGTGGAGATCACGCCAACGGCGAAGGCGGACGACGGGCTGCTGGACGTCTGCGTCTACACCGGCCGCGGAATGCGCGACCTGCTCCTGCACGGCATCCGGACGGTCGTTAGGCGGCACCGAGGATCGAAGAAGGTTCTGTACCGGCGGGTGAAGCGGCTGGAGATGCAGTGGGAGAAGCCTCTGCCCGTGCAGCTGGACGGCGACCCGTACCCCGAATCGCCAACGCTGGTCACAGTGGCGCCGGCGGCCCTCTGGGTGATGGTACCCAAGTGGTTCAGGAGCCCGCTGTTCTCCGACTAGTCGAGCTGGCGCCCGCTCGGATCGGTGACGAGGGGACGTACGGTTTCCGCGTCTACGGAGAAGAGAGTGGCTTGGGACAGGAACGTCGAGGGGAAGCGGTCCCAGTCCGTGCCCGTTATCAAGATCTGGTCAGCGTCCGCCAGAGCGCTGAGAACGGAATGGCGGCGCACGGCGTCCATCTCCGAGAGGATGTCGTCAAGGAGCAAGACCGGCGGCTCGCCGCGGCGCAGTCTCAGCAGGCGGGCCTCCGACAGTCGTAGAGACAGCGCGATCGTGCGCTGCTGGGCGCGCGAGGCGTAGGCGGAGGCGGGAAGACCATTCAGCGTAAGGAGGAGATCGTCCCTGTGGGGTCCCTGCAGGGTCATGCCGGCGGCGATGTCGCGGCTGAGACCTCGCCGCAACGCTGAGGCATAGGCGTCCGTCACTTCCGCCGGGGTGGCGCTGTCCAGCTCCGACACGGCGCCCTCCAGGCGTGGCTGGTAGTGCACGCCCAGGAGCTCATCGGGCGCCAGGGAGGAGTGCAACTCCCGGGCCAGGTCGCGGAGTTCCGTCAGCGCGGCGGCTCGACGATGGAATATGAGACCGCCGCTTGTGGTCAGCTCCTGATCCCAGAAGGAGATCTCGTCCGGGCGGGCCTCACCCTCGCGAATGCGCTTGAGCAGATGGTTGCGCTGTAGTAGGACGCGTTCGAAGCGCTGCCGCGCGGTCAGGTACTCGCGGTCGACCTGGGCCAGGGTCGTGTCCAGATAGCCACGCCGCAAGGAAGGCGAGCCGGATATGAGGTCCAGGTCGTCCGCAGAGAAGAGCACGGCCGTCAGACGGCCCACGGCGTCTGTGAGCCGCTTCGGCACGCCGTTAACCCGTACCGTCTTGCCGGCGACTGGCCCCTGAGCACCGGCGCGCGCGGTAATGGCCACCTCCAGCTTCAGGTCGCCGGCCAGCGTCTGAGCCTGAGCGACGACGCGGGCCGCCGCCAGAACGTCACTCAGCGACTCGCGACGGATTAGCTGTACATCCGTCTCGGCACGCGGGGCACGCATCGTGGCCAGGAGATAGATCGCCTCCAAGAGGTTGCTCTTGCCCCGCGCGTTATCGCCGACGAACACAGCAGGGCCCGGCGGCAGCTCGATCTCCAGCCGTCCGAAGTTTCGGTACTGCAGCAGCTGAAGCTGCACAATTCGCATACACGGATTATATTCGTCCGGCTACCGGCAGTGGTATTGGCGCGCTTCACAGGGAACAGCAAGAACTAGCCGGGCATGATTAGCTGTCAATCGATGCATCCAAGATATCTATTCGACATCCTATTGACCTTTTATCCCGCCCTTCTTACAATCATCGCGTGCCCTCTACGCGAATCATCTTGATCTTGCCTGAGGAGCTACTCAAGACCCTGACTACCTTGGCCAGGCGAAAGGGACTCTCGCGCGCCGCGTACATCCGCATGGCGCTCACAGAGCATGTCGAAGTCGCCAGCCAGCCATCCCTAGCCGAGGCGCTGCGCAGCCCCCGCGCCCTGGCCGAATACATCAGAGCCTCTAACACGGAGAGAGGTCAAACCCAGACGTCCGTGCCGAGGGAGGCAGGATAAGCGGACCGGTCCGCGGGGGGATGCCTCGGTAGTCGAAACCCGCAGGACGCCTAGCGAGACGCGGCGGCGGAAGTCAGCCGGTGGGCTCGCGGCGCGCTTTGGCTGGGAAGGGCGACGCAGAAGGTGCTGCCCTGGCCGTCGGAACTCTCGACCCAGATGCGTCCGCTATGCAGCTCTACCAGAGACTTGGCGATGGCGAGTCCCAGCCCCAGCCCGGAGCGGTCGCCTCGGTAGAACGGCTCGAAGATCAAGTCGCGGTCTTCGGCGGCGACGCCGGGACCGGAGTCCGTGACGCCGATGATGACATCACTCTTGTCGGCCCGGCTGCTGACGAGGATGTGACCGGCGGGGGGGCTATAGCGTTGAGCGTTGGAGAGCAGGTTAATCAGCACCTGCTCGAAGCGCAGGCGGTCCACCCGCACCATCGTCCCCGGCGAGTCCAACTCCACGTCTAAGTGCTGACGCTTGGCCGCCATTAGCGGCTGGATGATGGAGACAGCGCTGTTCACGACGTCCGCCAGAGGAACGGTGTCCATCTCAAGACGCGGCTGGAACTCGTCCTCCCGGGAGACGTTGACCAGATCAGTCACCAGGCTGCCCAGCCTGGAAGCTCCTTTGATGATGTTCTGCACGAGGCGGCGGCGCGTGCTATCGGCATTCTTGGATTCTTCCTCTTCCAGCAGCATCCCGGCGGCCATCATGATGGAGGTCAGCGGCGTTCGCAGCTCATGGGAGACGGTGGTCAGGAAGTCGCTCTTCATGCGATTGAGCTCTTGCATATGTTGAGCGTGAGCGCGCTGCCCCTCATAGAGGCGGCAGTTGTCCAGAGCCAGCCCCATCACCATGCCCAGGGCAGCGAGCAAGCGCTGATCTCGAACCAACACGTTGGAGCTACGCGCCGCCAGCACCAGGACGCCCTCCGGACGATTGCGGCTAAGCAGAGGCACGTAGACGATGCGATGACCGGCGAAGGGACTGCCGAACCAAGCGTCCAGAGCGGATGGCGTGGCGTGGAGACGGCCCGACTCCAGCGTCTCCTTGAGGGAGCGCGTTCCCAAAGAGATGCGGGGAGCGCTCTCTACCCAGCCAAGAGGAAGGCCGAAAGACGCGATGGGATTGAGCGCCTGGCCGTCCTCGCTGAGCCAGGCGACTGTCACGGCCCGTGCCTTGAGCCACTGTCCCACCAGCTCAGCGCTGCGCTGGCAGGCCTGGCGGAAGTCATGTATGGTGGCCAGCTCATAGCCCAGGCTGTGTGGGTAGGCGTAGCGGCGGCGCATCCTGTACTCCCAGCGGGAGGCCATCTCTATACCGGCGAGTGCCGTGATGGCGGCGGGCGTCATGACAAACACCAGCTCCGAGGCGGTAAGGCTCAGGAGCAGCGCGTACACCGGCAGCAGAGTGGCCACTGCCGCGGCCGTGCCCACTAGGGCCCAGCGTTTTGCCAGCCTGACCTCGCGTAGAGGGTCAACGTGAATTTCCATAATAAGAGACGGGAGAAAATCTCCTCCCGAACATAAGATGGAATTGCGGCGATGGAAGTTACAGCAGAAGCGCTCGCTTCAGGGGCAAAGAGAAGCGCTCCCGAGTCGGTTCGGCTCGCGGGGGTGCGGCGATGAGACCCGGAGAGCGCTAGAACCTCAACAGTTGCGGCCCTGCTGAGGCATTCCTATTATCCGGAAATATCCCTGTAGTTGTCAAGAGCGCCGCCCATTCATGATAGAATTCCCTTTCTCCATAGGCATATCAATTTCCGGTCTCAGGCCCGTCGATGGCGATCTTTACCTCTGCCTGGCCGACGACGCCGCTCGCCGGCGTCAGGCAGACGGAGGCAAGAAAAGAGCCGGTCCGCCGGGCGGAGCTCCCGGCGGACCGGCCCTTTTCGCCCGGGTTTTGTCAGTCTGATCGCGCCTAGTCGCGGCGGAGTCTGACCCCTAGCGACAGACAGATGGCGCCCGTCAGGAAGGCGAGCCCCGCGGCCAGGAGAAGGACGCTCAGGAGCGAGCTGGTGTCCTGCGCGGAGCCATCACCGGTGGGTGGGAAGGACTCTGGCCCCCTCACCTCCGGCAATCCCGTCGGCGGTGGCGAGTGCGTCGGGCTCGGTGTCGCTGGCGCAGCCGTCGGGCTGGGCGAAGGCGACGGAGATGGCGACGGGCTGGGCGAAGGTGTCGGCGGCGCCGGGGTGGGTGACGGCGAAGGCGATGGGCTGGGCTTGGGCGTTGGTGTTCTCAGCACAAAGTTGAGGAAGGTGCAGACCGCGTTCTCGCCGCCGTCCAGGTGGATGATGACGCCGCCGCTGTTGCCGTTGTTAAACGCCGTCGCGGAGGTGGTCCCGCAGTCGACGTCCTTGAGCAGCCAGCCGGCGGGGAAGAGCTCGGTGACCACGTAGTCGCCGGGCATGAGGTCAGAAGCCGCGTGGCTCTGGCCGTCGGACAGGGGGAAGTCACCCAGAGTGCCCGTGAAGTTGAACGACTGGGTGGCGCCGTCCGGCTCCGTCTGCTTGACGATGGTGATGCTGCCGTGCTGGACGTTGGTGAAGATGCAGGCCGCAGCGCCGCCCTCCGGCAGATGGATGCTGACGCCGTTGGTGATGGGCGTGGTAGAGGCGGCGCCACAATCGATGTGGGTCAGCGTCCAACCGTCGGCCACAGTTTCAGACACGTTGTAGTCGCCGGCCTTGAGACCGTCGAAGCTCTTGGAGTCGCCGTTGCCGGTGAGCGTGAAGGGATCGAACGTACCGGTGAAGCTGAAGGCGGTGCTGGTGTCGCTTTCCGGGTCCGTGTGCTTGACGATGTTTATCGTCCCCGGCAGTTGGTTGACGAAGGTGCAGGTGACATCCTCGCCCGGGTGCAGATCGATGTCGACGCCGTTGGGGATGGACTGGGTGGATGCGCCTTCGCAGTTGACGCCGGTCAACTCCCAGTCGGCCGGCAGGATCTCTGCGACGTCGTAGCCGCCGCCTTTGAGGTTAGGGAAGGAGGCGGAGTCGCCGTTGCCGGTCAGCGTGAACGGGCCCAGGTCACCGGCGAAGGGGAACTGGGTCGTCGTGTCGCTGGCGGGGACGGTCTGCTTGATGATGGTGATGCTGCCGCGCTTGGCGTTGGTGAAGGTGCAGGTCACGTCCTGGCCCGCGCCCAGGGAGACACTGACGCCGCCAGTGATGTTGCTGGTCTTGGCGCCGCCGCAGCCGATGCCCACGAGGTCCCAGCCGGCCGGCACGGCCTCGCTGAAGTCGTAAGCGCCTGCCTTTAGGCCGTCGAACTTCTTGGAGTCGCCGTTGCCGGTGAGCGCAAAGGCGCCGAGCGTACCGGAGAAGTCGAACTCCGTGGAGTGGTCGGTATCTGGCTGGGTCTGCTTGATGACGGTGATGCTGCCGACTTCAGTGTTGGTGAAGGTGCAGATGACGTCCTGGCCCTTGCCCAGGTGAATCTGCACGCCGTTGGCGATGTCCGTGGTGGAGGCGCCGCCGCAGTCGATGCCCGTCAGATTCCATTTCTCAAGGAGAGCTTCTGTGACATTGTAGTCGCCGGCGGCCAGGTCGGACGCCAGGTGGTTCTGGCCATCGCTCAAGGAGAAGTCACCCAGATCGCCGGAGAAGTCGAAGGACTGCAGGGACCCGTCGGGGTCTGTCTGCTTGATGATCTTGATGCTGCCCAGCTTGGTGTTGGTGTAGTCGCAGCGAACCTGCTCGCCGGCGTTCAGGTGGAAGGTGATGCTGCCGCCGTCGCTGCTGCCCTTCTCGCCGCAGTCGACAGCCGGGTCATATCCTGGGTTCACATCCTCGGTGATGGTGTAGTCGCCGGCGGTGAGGGGCTTGAAGCTCTCGCACTCGCCGTCCTTGAGGTTGGTGATGGCGCCGCCCTGCTGGCCGGAGAGGGTGAAGTCCCACTCGCTGGCGTCATTGGGGTCAACGTCCTTGCAGACCTCGATGCTGCCGTGCTTGTTAGTGAAGGTGCACTTGACGCTGTCGCCCGGGTTGAGCTTGACGTCGATGTTGGCGTCATTGTCGGAGCCCTTCTCGCCGCAGTCGACGCTCACGTCGTAGCCGGCCTTGGTGGACTCGCTGAGGATGTAGTCGCCGGCCAGCCTATCGGTGAAGTCGTGGCACTGACCGTCGCCCAGGCCGGCGGTGTCGCCCGGCGTGGGGCCGGCCAGGTTGAAGTCCCAGGTGCTCCCGTCCGGAGGCTCTACCTCTTTGCAGACGGTGAGCGTGGCCTTGCTGGTGTTGACGATCGTGCACTCGCCCACGGACAGTGGAACGTCCACGCAGTCGCTCTGGTCGGCTTCGTAGCCGGGCGGGACGATCTCAGTGGCCGTGCAGTCGGGGTCGCCGGTGAAGCCGGTGACGGTGAAGTTGGCGGGGTCACTCTCGGAGGCGGAGGTGTCGTCGTTGGCCACGTCGCCTGAGGTGCAGTCGAGGGAGACCGTGACGTCGGCGCCGCTGTCCGGCTTGAAGTCCTTGTGCACGATGAATTCGTGGCTCTTGAGCTTGTTGACGATGGTGCACTCGCCGTCTGCCACCAGCGGCACGTCCACGCAGTCGCTCTGGTCGGCTTCGTAGCCCGCGGGCACGGCCTCGGTCGCCGTGCAGTCAGGGTCGCCTGTAAACCCGGTGACGGTGAAGTTGGCCGGGTCGCTCTCGGAGGCGGAGGTGTCGTCGTTGGCCACGTCGCCTGAGGTGCAGTCGAGTGAGACCGTGACGTCGGCGCCGGAGTTCGGCTGGAAGTCCTTGTGCACGATGAACTGCTGGCTCTTGAGCGTGTTGACGATCGTGCACTCGCCCACGGACAGTGGAACGTCCACGCAGTCGCTCTGGTCGGCTTCGTAGCCGGGCGGGACGATCTCAGTGGCCGTGCAGTCGGGGTCGCCGGTGAAGCCGG
>JBGPMY010000039.1:0-10368 GCA_041487235.1 Dehalococcoidia bacterium | reverse complement strand
CCACCTCTTCCAGTGTGCGGCTGCGGCCGTCCTCCAGCCCAAAGCGCAGGATCAGCACCTTCTGCTCCCTCGGCGTCAGCGAGCCGACGACCTCCTGCACCTGCTCCTTGAGGAGCTGGTGTGAAGCCGCCTCCGCCGGCGCCAGCGTCCCCTGGTCCTCGATGAAGTCGCCCAGGTGGGAGTCCTCCTCCTCACCTATCGGCGTCTCCAAGGAGACCGGATCCTGGGACACCTTGATGATCTCCCGCACCTTCTCCGGTGCGATCTCCATCCCCCTGCCGATCTCCTCACTCGTCGGCTCGCGGCCGTACTCCTGCACCAGCCGCCGGCTGATGCGCGCCAGCTTGTTGATCGTCTCCACCATGTGCACGGGAATGCGGATCGTGCGCGCCTGGTCGGCGATGGCACGGGTGATCGCCTGGCGGATCCACCACGTGGCGTACGTGCTGAACTTGTACCCCTTGCGGTAATCGAACTTCTCGACGGCACGGATGAGGCCGATGTTCCCCTCCTGGATCAGGTCCAGAAGGGACATCCCCCGGCCGATGTACTTCTTGGCGACGCTGACGACGAGTCGCAGGTTGGCCTCCGTCAGCCGTTTCTCGGCCTGGAAGCCGGCATCCTTCAGCCGCTGGAAGTGGGCCTTGATCGGCTCCTCATGCGGCAGAAGCCTCTCCGCCAGGTCCTCCGGCGGCCGGCCCAGCCGCGCGTCACCGCCCATGGCCTGCCCGGCCCAAGATAGCATCTGCGGAGTCGGGATGTGCGTGATGACGGACATGCGCACCTGCAGACGCTCCGCGTCAGGCTCCTCGATCCTCAAGGCGGAGGCCAGCTTGGCCGCCATCTCCAGATCGATTTCGCCGTCGACGACCTTACGGAACTGCTCGTTCAAGATCAGCTCCGTGGAGACGAGCTTCTGGATGCCGAGATTCTTGGCCACAATGTCGATCGCCCTCTGCAAGTCGTGCAGGTCGTGCAGGAGCCTGACGAGAACGTCCACGCCGCGGGCGTTGCGGCCATGGGATTCGAAGTGGGCGTTGTCGATGCGGTGAATGTAGTCGCCGTCCTCCATGGCGCGGGCAAGCTTCTTTTCGTCATCGGCCGTTAGGAGGTGGACCTTGCCGATCTCGCGCAAGTACATGCGGACCGGGTCGTCGATGCCCTCTTCCAGCTCCAGGTCGGCGAGTTCCGGCTCCGCCTCGTCCAGCTTGCTGGGCCGCTCACGCCAGTCCTCAATCTCCAGCGGCGTGCGGGCGGGCACCCGCGTGACAGGCTCAGGCTCCTCTTCACCCAGGTTGGCGACGACCTTCAGCGGCTCGTCCGACGCGTCGTCGGCTGCGTCATCGACTTCGGCATCCACCTCGCCGTCCTCGATCACGTCCTCCAGCAAGTCATCCGCCAGGCGGCCGCGACGCTGCCGCCTTTCGAACAACTCCCTGTCTTCCTCAAAATGGCTAACCATCGATCCTCGTCTCAACGGCGTTAGGGCCGTCACTTCTTTCCTTTCCATGTAACTTCAGTCCAGTCTCCATATCTCGAACGTTCAGACTTACGACGTCTCTGATCCGCTCGTCGCTTACGTCTGCCGACGCGGCCGCCTCGGCCAGCGCCGAGGCACCTAGCTCCTCTTCACGCGCCGCCAGCAACGCTGACATGGCCTGCTTCTCCGCTTCCAGCCGGCGCCGCACCAGCCGCCGCAGGCAGTCTACCAGCGCCTTCTTCGCCTCCCTGTCATCGAAGGCAGGGAGGCTCCGCATGATAAGACGCTCCAAGTGGGGCAGCAGTTCCACCGGCAGCGCTTCCTTTACGGCTTCTAACTCGTCGCTGCCCTGCTCGACGGCAGGCCGGCCCTTCCAGGCGGCCAGGAACTGCCGGTTCTCGCTCTCCCACAGCAAGTCATCCGCTATCATCAGCCCTTCCTGGCGCAAAGAAGGATAGCGCAGAAGAAGCGCCAGCAGGAACTCCTCCCGAGCGTCGCCTCTACTATCTCCCGCGGGCGAGGCCAGCCTGCTTCCCATCTGCGGGGGCGGCCGTGTGCGCGCCTTGGACCGGAACATGAGCTCAGCCGTCTCCCGCTCGCTCAGCAGCGCCAGACGCGACAGCTTCTGGACGTAAACCCGTCTCACGACGTCGTTGATGATGGCGCCAACTAGCGGGATCAGCTCTTGAACCGCCTGAGCGCGGCCCCTAGCGGTAGACAGATCGTGGCTGGCCTTGGCGGCTTCGAACCGGTAGTCCAGCAAAGGCGGCGCGGAGCTGACAAGCTCTCGCCACAGGTCCGGATCCTCCCGTATCAGCTGGTCCGGATCACGTCCCTGCGGCAGGAGCGCCACGCGAAGGTCGACGGAGACCACCTCCTGGGCCCGGACCAGTCCGCGCCAGAAGGTGACCACGGTGGATGTGGCTTCGTCGGCCTCCGGTGCCCGCAGAGCATCCCGGACGACATCCAAGCTGCGCACTGTTGCCTCACTGCCGGCCGCGTCCGGGTCCAGCGCCAGCACGATCTCCCCCGTCAGGCGCTTGAGCAGGCGCACCTGGCGCTCCGTGAGCGCCGTGCCCATGGAGGCGACCACGTTGTCAAAGCCGTGCTGGTGGGCCGCGATGGCGTCCATGTAGCCCTCGACGATGATCGCCCGGCCTTCGCGACGAATGCCGCCCTGCGCCCGATCCAGCGCGTAGAGCACGCCTCCCTTGTCGAACAGCGCTGTCTGTGACGTGTTAATGTACTTGGGCCCCGAGTCACCGGCCGGGAGGCCCTCGTCCAGCGACCGCGCCCCGAAACCGATGACCCGGCCTTTAGCGTCCCAGATGGGGAACATCAGCCGTCCACGGAAGCGGTCGTGGAGGCCACGCTCGCCCTCAATCGCCAGACCCACCGCCAGCAGCTCCGCGTTAGCGAAGCCGCGTTCCCGAAGATGCTCCAGCGCTGCCTCCCAGCCGGGGGCGCTATAGCCGAGAAGGAACGCCTCCGCCGTGGTGGCGTCGATCCGGCGCCGCTCCAGGTACTCGCGCGCCGGCCGTCCGGCCTCGCTGTTGACCAGCAGATTGCGGAACCACTGGGCGGCCGCCTCGTTGGCGGCGAAAAGCCGCTCACGCTGCCGGTCCTGCTCTTCGGACACGACGCGCCGCTCCAGCCGCACGCCGGCGCGCTCCGCCAGCAGGCGCAACGCTTCCGGGAACTCCAGCCCCTCCTTACGCATTACGAATGAGATAACATCTCCTCCCGTACCACAGGCACCGAAGCAGTGCCAGCTCTGCCTCTCTGGCGAGACGACGAACGAAGGCGTGCGCTCGTCGTGGAAGGGGCAGAGCGCCTTGAAGGTACGTCCAGCCTTCTGTAACTGGACGTACTGGCCGATGACATCCACGATGTCCAGCCGCGCCTTGACTTCTTCGACCTCGTCCATCAGCTTTCTGTCCAGGCAAGCGAGGTCATGACAGCCACAGTCTCACGCTGAAAAGGGAACGGTCTCACCAGGGAAAGGGGCTGCCTTCGCTCCAGGACACTCCTATTATAAAACATCGAAGGGCGCAAAAAGTTGCGGCCCGCCGAAACGATTTTAGAAAAAATGTTCCCGTGACTCGCCGGTCACTTCCCCCTCTACGCGCTGGCGCGCCGTGCCAGACGTTCGGCAGCCTCCAGCGCGAATCTGTCCGTCATCCCAGCCACGTAATCGGCGGCGCGGCGCCAGGGCGGGTCTGATGATATCACGAAGTCGCTCTGCACCTCCTCCGGGTGCTCGACATAATGGCGATATAGAGTCGCGACAACCTGCTGCGCTTGTTCGGCCTCTTCTCTACGACCCTCCCACAGGTAAACCCGTTGAAACATGAACTCCCGCAGCGCATTCGCCGCCGCCGAAACCCGTTCGCTCATACCGATGTTCACCTCAGTCAGCGGCGCTCCCGCACCGTCTTCGCCAGTCGCCATCCAGGAGTCCTGGATGATATCGCAGACCAGGGTGTTGATACGCTGCGAGTGACTTGCCCCCAGCGTCTGCAACACCTCCTTCGGCAACTCGTCCTCCTGGATGAGGCCCGCCCTGAGGGCGTCGCCGATGTCGTGGTTGATGTAAGCCACCGCGTCAGCCAGCTTGACGATCCGCCCCTCCAGCGTGGATGGTGTGCCGAACCCCTCCGCGAAGATATCTTCCCGCACCTTGGAGCTGTTGACGATGCCATCCCGGACCTCCCAGGTCAGGTTCAGCCGCTCCAGCTTGTCCACCACCCGCAGGCTCTGCTCGGCGTGCCGAAAACCGTGCGGCATCAGCTCCGCCAGAGCCTGCTCCCCGGTATGGCCAAAGGGCGGATGCCCGATATCATGGGCCAGAGCGATCGCTTCCGTCAGGTCCTCGTTCAGGTTCAGGCCCCTGGCGATGGTGCGCGCGATCTGAGCCACTTCCAGCGTGTGCGTGAGACGGGTCACGAAGTGATCGCCCGCCGGGGCGATGAACACCTGTGTCTTGTGCTTGAGACGGCGAAATGCCTTGCAGTGGATGATGCGGTCGCGGTCGCGCTGGAACTCGGTGCGCACCGGCGACGGCGCCTCGGGCGTCTCGCGGCCTCGGCTCTGGAAGCTCTTGGCGGCGTATGGCGAGAGCTGCCGCTCCCTCTCCTCCAGCCTTCGACGGACGACGCTCAGGTCCAAGATGTAGCTATTCTACCGCGCCCAGGCGGGTGCCGCATGAAGATGTGGCCGCAGCGCGCCTCACTGGTCAATCAGCCACCACGGCCGTGGTCACCGGCCGCGACTGCACTACGAAGAACGACCCGTCCTCCTCCGCCCACTCGATGTCCTGAGGCGAGCCGTAGTGCTCCTCCACGCGCCGCGCCAGCCCCGCGATCGCCACGATCTCCTGGTCGGTCAGCTTCTGCTGGCGCCCAAGGTCCGGCGGCAGCGGGACCCACGCGTTGTCACCCTCGCCCGATCCGGCGTTCGGGTTGCGCACCAACTGCCGCTCCTGCCGCGACGGCGTCTTCTCCTCGATGGTCAGAGACGGTTGATCGACGACGTAGAAGTCTGGCGTCACGACGCCGGAGACGGCCGCCTCGCCCAAGCCATACACGGCCTCGATCACGATCTTGTCGCGATCGCCGGTGACCGGGTGCATGGTGAAGATCACGCCGGATCGCTGCGACTGCACCATGCGCTGCACGACCACGGCGATCCCTACCTTCAGATGGTCATAGCCGCGGCGCGCCCGATAGGCGATCGCCTGCGGCTCGAACAGGGACGCCCAGCAGGCCTGCACCGCCGGCGCGACGCCTGTGCCCGTGACGTTCAGGAACGTGCTCTGCTGCCCGGCGAACGAGGCGTCCGCCAGGTCCTCCGCCGTCGCCGAGCTGCGAACGGCGACCGGACCGCCGCCCATCTTCTCATACGAGCGCTCGATCTCCGACGCCATTTCGGCGGGCATCGGCGCGCCGAGCACCACCTGCTTGACTTCGCCGGCAGCGCGCTGTAGCGCCGCGTTGTCGCTCGCGTCCAGACCTGCCAGGGACTGCTCGATCTGCGGCTGGAGACCGCACGCACGCAGGAAGCTGAAGTAGGCGTCGGCGACGACGATGAAGCCGGGCGGCACAGGCAGCCCCGCCCTGGTCAGCTCTCCCAGGTTGGCGCCCTTCCCACCCACGAGGCCGCCATCCTCCTTGCCGACCTCCTCGAACCATACGACCAGCTTCATGGAAGCCATTCCTACTGACGAACCGGAGTTCGCACGCGACCCATCGCTGCGTGGAAGACATTATAGCCGGGCTGTGACTCTGCGCCATCGCGGCGCGGAAAAATCGCGACTCTATTCGACGGTGACGGTCTTGGCCAGGTTGCGCGGCTGGTCCACGTCGCAGCCGCGGCGCACCGCCACGTGGTAGGCGAACAGCTGCAGGGGGATCGACGTCAGGACGGGCGACAGCAGCGGCGAGGTCGCCGGCACGTACAACACCCGGTCCGCCTTCTCCGCCAGCTCCTCGTCGCCCTCCGTGCCCACGGCGATGACGGTGCCCTCGCGCGCCTTCACCTGCTGGATGTTGCTCATCATCTTGTCGCGCAGCTCATCCCGCAGCGCCAGGGCGATGACGGGCATCTCCTGATCGATGAGGGCGATCGGTCCGTGCTTCATCTCGCCCGCCGGGTAGCCTTCGGCGTGGATGTAGCTGACTTCCTTCAGCTTCAGCGCGCCCTCCATGGCAACTGGGTACTGGATGCCACGTCCCAGGAACAGGAAGTTGTTGTATCGAAAGAACTCGTGGGCCAGCCGCTCATACTCAGCGTCGCGCCTGGTAACTTCGCCGGCCTGGAAGGGCAGATGCGCCAGGGGCGCCAGCAGCCCGCCCATGCGCTCACGGTCGATGACACCACGCTCCTGGCCCAGGTAGCAGGCGAGCAGATAGAGCGCGGCGATGGCGGCGCTGTACGTCTTGGTGCTGGCCACGCCGATCTCCGGGCCGCAGCGGGTGTAGATGACGCCGTCTGCCACGCGCGTCGCCTGGCTGCCCAGGACGTTGCAGACGGTGACCTGGGGGCAGCCCTTGCTTCGCGCCTCTTCCATCGCCGCCAGCGTGTCCACCGTCTCCCCCGACTGGCCCACCGAGACGACAAGGGTTTCTGGGCCGATGATCGGGCCCCGGTAGCGCAGCTCCGAGGCGTTATCAGTTTCCGAAGGCAGGCCGGCGATGCGCTCCATGTAGTGCCGCCCCACCATCGCCGCGTGCAGGCTCGTCCCCATGCCGACGAGGACAACCCGCCGAATCTGCTCTAGTTGCGAGCGCGTCAGGCCGATCTCTTCCAACTCCACTCTCGATTCGGCGAAGAGCGCCCGCCCGCGGATGGTGTTTAGGATCGTCTCCGGCTGCTCGGCGATCTCCTTCTGCATGAAGTGCTTGTAGCTGCCCTTGGCGGCGGAGACCGGATCGTAGGGGACCTCCAGAGGCGTCTTCTCCAGGCGCAACCCCTCTCGGGTGTACGTGACGCCGCCGGCGGTGACGCGGGCGATCTCCCCGTGCTCCAGGAAGACGACGCGACGCGTATAGGGCAGGAGAGCGGGCAGGTCGCTGGCCAGGTAGTTCTCGCCGTGGCCGCAGCCGATGACAACGCCGCCGGCGTTGCCGACGCGCGCCGCGACGATGGTTCCCGGCTCCGACAGGCTCATGGCCAGGATGGCGTGTGCCCCGGCCAGCTGATCGATCGTCCGCGCCAGCGCGCCGTTCAGGTCTGCGCCGTCTCTCAGGTGGTGCTCGATCAAGTGAGGGATCACCTCTGTGTCGGTCTCCGACTGGAACGTGTGGCCCTCTGCCAGGAGTTGCTTCTTCAGCTCATGGTGGTTCTCCACGATACCGTTGTGGATGACGACGACGCCGCCGGAGCAGTCGGTGTGCGGGTGGGCGTTGACGTCGCTGGGCCGGCCGTGCGTGGCCCAGCGCGTGTGGCCGATCCCCTGGCGTCCCTTAGGCAGACGTTCGGAGAGATCCGACACCAACCCCTGCAGCTTCCCCGCCTGCTTGTGGATGGCGAGGCCGCCGTTCTCTTCCAGGACAGCGATGCCCACGCTGTCGTAGCCTCGGTACTCCAGCCGGCTCAGGCCATCGAGGAGAATGGGCGCGGCTTCTCGCTCGCCCACGTAGCCCGTGATCCCGCACATAAGGCAGCCCCTTCAGCGCTGGTTCTTGTTCTGGCCTTAAAACGTCTGTGGGCGGCCGAAGGTTGCGGGGGTTACGAACTCTTGGCCGCCGTCGCGGCCTCCAGGCTCAGGGCGATCTCCCGCACTCGCTCGACCACGGCTTCCACGGCCGAGTCAGGCGTGGAGGCGCCGGCCGTGACGCCAACTCGTTTGCAGCCCAGGAACCAATCGGGCTCCAGCTCCTTGGCCGTCTCCACGTGGTAGGCGGTGGCGCCGTCTTCGCGGCAGACCTCCACCAGGTGCCGCGTGTTGGCGCTGCTCTTGCCGCCCACGACAAGCATCAGATCGACTTCCTCGGCCAGCTCCCGCGCGGCCGCCTGCTGGCTGGACGTGACGTTGCACAGCGTGTTCACCAGTCGCAGCTCGCTGATCTCGCCGACGCGGTCCTGCATGAGCCGCGCAACGAAAGCGGAAAAGCGCTGCGGGCTCTGCGTGGTCTGGGATATGACAGCTAGTCGCGATGGCAGTTCTTTGGGCAGCGGCTCCCCGTCCTGGATCGCCATGCCCCGGCTGCCCGCCCAACCCAGCACACCCTTCACCTCGCGGTGGTTGGGATCACCGAAGATGAGCACCGTGAAGCCGGCGTCGGCCATCTTGCGGGCCCATCTCTGAGAGCGGGTTACGATGGGACAGGTGCCATCGATAATCTCGGCGCCGGTGGCGCGCACCTCTTCCAGCACCTCCGGCCCCACTCCGTGCGCCGTGATCGCCACCGGCTTAGAGGCGTCTTCGGGCTTCGCGTCCATGCGGACGCCCTTGGCCTCCAGTTCCTGCACCACCTGCGGGTTGTGGACGATGGGGCCGACGCTGATGATCTCACCCCGGTCCTGGGCGGCCTTCTCCATGATGTCGATGGCCCGCCGCACGCCCCAGCAGAATCCCATGTCTTTCGCCAGCAGTATCTCCATACCTAAGCTTCCTTCTTGGCGACGGCGACTGCGTGCTCCGCCGGCTGTTCTCCGTACACGCCGCGATATTGCGGCGGCAGCAGCTCCGCTATTCGTCTCATTATCTCATCCGTGCCCGACGCCACCTGCGTCTTCGTCACCCGCCTGGTTTCCGGCAACCGAAACGGCTCGCCGATGCGAACGCTGACGTGAGTGCGCCGCAAGAGGTCTCTGGGCAGCTTCACGTGTTCTGTGCCCCAGATGGCGACCGGCATTATGGGCGCCCCGGAGCGCAGCGCCAGAACAGCCGTGCCCGGCTCTCCCGCCGTCAGCCCCTTGCCTGCGCTGCGAGTGCCCTCCGGGAACATTCCCAGCACCTGGCCGCGCTTCAGCGCTCGCAGCGATTTTCGGAGGGCGCTCAAGTCGGCCTCGAAGCGGCGCACGGGAATAAGGCCAAGCAGTCTGAACAGGGTGCCGATTAGGGGGTTATCGAACAGCTCTTGCTTCGCCATCCAGACCACGCGCCGGGGCATAGCCCAGGTGAGAACCGGGGGGTCCGCGTTGTTAAAGTGGTTGCTGGCCAGGATCAGGGGGCCGTGGCGTGGAACGTTCTCCATGCCCCGTACGTCCCTCTTGGCGGCGATCAGGACGATCGCGCTTATCCAGCTGCGCACGTTCAGCCAGTAGAACAGCGTCTGCAGCCGATCGATCAAGCGCGCGCCTCCACCAGGGCCAGCACGCGCTGCACTACCTCCTGCAGCGTCAGCCCGTCTGTGTCGATGATGACGGCGTCCTCAGCCGGGCGCAGCGGCGACACAGCGCGCTGGGAATCGATCTGGTCGCGCCGGCTAAGGTCTTCCAGGACCATCTGCTGAGTCACGCTTCTGCCCAGCGTCGCGAACTCACGGTGACGGCGTCCCGCGCGCTCTTCAATGGACGCGTCCAGGTACACTTTTAGATCTGCGTCGGGCAGGACAACGGTCCCGATATCCCGTCCGGCCATCACTATAGTTCGACCAGCGGCGATCTCTCGCTGCAACCGCACCATCGCCTCTCTAACTCCCGCCACTCTTGATACGATGGAGACCGCTTCTTCGACTTCGGCTTGGCGCAGTTGCGAGGTGACGTCCTCTCCGTCCACGGAGATGGCTGCTCCGTCCATCGAGCCCGGATCAGCGAGGGACACCTTCACGTTCACCGCCGAGGCCAGATCGCCCAGCGCCTGCTGATCACCAAGGGCGATTCCGCGCCGCAGCGCCGCCCAGGTTATCGCCCGGTACATGCTGCCGGTATCCAGGAACGGATATCCCAGCTTGGCCGCCAGCCGCCGGCCCACGGCGCTCTTACCGGACGCTGCGGAGCCGTCCACGGCTATCGTCCGCGGAAGCGTACGTCTCTTTCGCGAAGGCTCACCTTCAACGCCGGGCGCCATCGCACTCTCGCCCATCGTCTCGATTATAGGTGCCGTCCGTCCCCCTCAGCAAGGCGAGCGGACCTTCGACCGTGCGAGTCGCAAGCTCAACCTCGTGGACAGGCTGTCCACTGTCCACTACTCCCGCCACCTGATCTCGAACACGCGCGCCGGGTCCTCGAACCCTCGCATGGCGTGCTCGCCCCGGTCGGCGAACAGAAACCCCTTGCCCGCGCACAGCTCTCGCACCGCCATCGAGGCGAGGATCTCGCCGCCCTCAGCCTGCGCTGCGATGCGCGCCGCCAGGATCACAGTGGCACCGAAGAGATCACCTTCCTCTTCGATGGGCTCCCCGGCGTTCAGCCCGATGCGGATGTGCAACGGTTCGACGGTT
>JBGPMY010000038.1:0-10439 GCA_041487235.1 Dehalococcoidia bacterium | reverse complement strand
TGACTGGCTGGCGAGAGACGGCGCCAGCATGGTGCAGATGGACTGCAGCCCCCTGGCCGCGCGGCTGGGCGAGACGCTGGCGAGGCTAACACCGGGCGACCTCGATACGTGCCTGTTCACCAACGGCGGCGCTGAGACTACAGACGCGGCGCTGAAGATGGCCCGCAAGGCCACGCGCCGGCCACGCATCTTGTATGCCGAAAGTGGCTACCACGGCCTCAGCTACGGCGCCCTGTCTGTCACAGACCACGAGTCGTGGCGGGAGGGGGTCGGCCCGCTGCTGCCCGGTTGCCAAGTGGTGGCGTTCGACGACCTGGACGCCCTGGAGCGCGAGTTGAGCAGCCGCGATGTGGCGGGGTTCATCACGGAGCCGATCCAGGGTGAGTCCGGCGTCCGGATTCCGTCAGAAGACTACCTCCGGGAGGCGAGCCGCCTCTGCCACAAGTACGGCGCGCTGCTGATCGTGGACGAGATACAGACGGGCTTAGGTCGCACGGGCAGGTGGTTCGCCTGCGACCACTGGGGCGTGGAGCCGGACATCATGCTGCTTTCCAAGGCGCTATCCGGCGGCTATGTGCCGGTGGGCGCGGTGGTTACTCGGCGCCAGGTCTTCGACAAGGTGTTCGAGGACCTGCGTCACTCGGTGGTGCACAACAGCACCTTCGGTGGAAACGCGCTGGCGATGGTGGCAGCGCTGGCCACGATCGACGTGATGGAGGACGAGGGCGTGGTGGAGAACGCCGCCAGCACCGGGGCCATGCTCACGGAGAGGATCCGGCAGCTTGCCTCGCGCTTCGAGATGGTGAAGGAGGTGCGGGGCAAGGGGCTGATGATCGGCATCGAGTTCGGGGAGCCCAGGTCGCTGCCGCTCAAGGCCGGCTGGAAGCTGGTGCACGGAGCGCAGGGGCTGTTCGGCCAGATGCTGGCGATCCCTCTGCTGCGCGATCACGGCATCCTCACACAGGTTGCCGGCCACAACCTGGACGTGCACAAGCTTGCGCCGCCGCTCGTCATCGGGCAGGAGGAGATCGAACACTTCCTGCGTGCCTACGAGACTGTTCTCACAGAGCTGCACCGCTTCCCCGGACCCCTCTGGGACCTGGGCAGGACGCTGATCAAGAACAGCATCTCCTGGTAGCAGGGGCCCGTTTTGGCGAGGGTTAGCGGGCGCCACGGTGCCACCCACCTCGCCGCGCTACAACCTGTATATAGACGCCATGATCGATATCAGCGACGTGCTGGCGATAAAGCCGTTCTTCGGCGCAAGCTGCACGTAACGGCCGACGGTTTGGCGTTGACACCGTGACCGCTATCGCTCACCATTTGTGTTACTCGAACGATAGGAGGATTGCGGGCCACCGTGCTTTGTTCGTCTTGCGGACACGATAACCGCCAGGGGCGGAAGTTCTGCGCGCAGTGCGGCGCAGCGCTGGCGCTGGCCTGCGCCTCCTGCGGCGCCGCCAACGAGCCCGGCGAGCGCTTCTGCGGCCAGTGCGGCGGGCCGCTGGCCGTGCCCGCGACCTCTGAGGGCGAGGCAGGCCTCGCCCCTACGACAGTAACGCCCACGCCGCAGCCGGCCGTGCCCCTACCCACTTCGTTCGCGGATGGTCGCTACCAGGTGAAGGGGTTCCTGGGCGAGGGCGGCCGCAAGCGGGTGTACCTGGCGCACGACACGAAGCTGGACCGCGACGTGGCCGTGGCGATCGTCAAGACGGACGGCCTTGACGCCGACGGGATCGTGCGCGTGCATCGCGAGGCCCAGGCGATGGGCCGGCTGGGCGATCACCCGCACATAGTCACCGTCTTCGATACCGGCGACGACAACGGCTCGCCCTATATCATCTCCCAGTACATGGCCGGCGGCGCCGTAGAGGAGCTGCTGCGACAGGCGGAGCAGCAGCGGCTTCCGGTCGATCGCGCCATGCGCATAGCGGAGCAGGTGTGCCAAGCGCTGGAGCACGCCCATAAGCGAGGCATCATCCACCGCGACCTGAAGCCCGGGAACGTCTGGCTCACCGAAGACGGGACGGCCCAGTTGGGTGACTTTGGGCTGGCGGTGGCGCTGGACCGCTCCCGCATGACGATGCAAGGGATGATGATGGGGACGGTGGCCTACATGGCGCCGGAGCAGGCTCTCGGCCGTGCGCCGGACGCTCGCAGCGACCTGTACGCCCTGGGCGCGACGCTGTACGAGATGGTGGCCGGGCGCCCGCCGTTCCTGGGCGACAACGCCGTGGGCGTCATCTCGCAGCACATCAACACGGCCCCCGTGGCGCCCGGCTGGCACAACCCGGAGGTGCCTAAGCCGCTGGAGGCGCTGATTCTGCGCCTGCTGGCCAAGTCGCCGGAGGAGCGTCCGGCCAGCGCCAGCGATGTCGGCGCTGAGCTGCGCAGAATTCTGGAGCGATCGACGCAGGAACCGGTGGCAGCGCTGCAGGCGGAGATGGTCACCGACCTGCGAGGACTCGACTGGGGCCGCTTCGTGGGGCGACGAGAGGAGATGGAGCAGCTGAAGGACGCGCTGGAGGGCATCCTCTCCGGCAAGGGCTCGCTGGCCTTCGTAGCCGGGGAGCCGGGCATCGGCAAGACGCGGCTGGCGGAGGAGTTCGCGGTGTACGCGGGGCTGCGGGGGGCGCAGGTGTTGACAGGCCGCTGCTACGAGGGCGAAGCGTCCATCCCCTACCGGGCGTTCGTGGAGGCGCTGCGCCAGTACGTGCTGGCGCGGCCGGACGCTGAGCTGCGACAGCAGCTGGGCGCGGGCGCGCCGGAGGTAGCAACCCTGGTTTCCGAGGTGCGGGAGCGCTTCCCGGAGATACCGGAGCCTCCGAAGCTGGACGCGGAGGCCGAGCGTCTGCGCTTGTTCGACAGCGTCACGCAGTTCCTGCGCAACGCGGCCCAGGGTTCGCCGCTTGTGCTCTTCCTGGACGATATGCACTGGTCGGACAAGCCGTCGCTGCTGCTGCTGCAGCACGTCGCCAGAAACACGGGCGGCGATCGCGTGCTGGTGCTGGGGACCTATCGAGATGTTGAGCTGGACCGCACGCACCCGCTGTCGGAGGCGCTGGGCACGCTGCGCCGGCTGCCCAACTTCCAGCGCGTGCTGCTGCGCGGCCTGCCCCTGGACAGCGTGGAAGAGCTGCTGACCGCCATCGGGCCATCGACGGACCTGGCGGGACGCCATCTGCTGGCGCAGGCGCTCTACCAGGAGACGGAGGGAAACCCCTTCTTCATCCGCGAGGTGCTCAGCCACCTGGTGGAGGAAGGGAAGATCGTGCGGGAGGGCGGACGCTGGGTGGGCAAGGTCACGAACGTCTCGGAGCTGGGCATCCCGGAGGGCGTGCGGGAGGTGATCGGCCGGCGGTTGTCGCGACTGAGCGATGGCTGCAACCGGATGCTCACTCGGGCGTCTTCCATGGCTCGCGGCTTCACCTGGGAGGCTCTGAAGGCGATCTCCCCGGAGACGGAGGCGGAGCTTCTGGACCTGCTGGACGAGGCGCTGGGTGCGCAACTAATCGCCGAGCGCAAGAGTGAGGCGACCCTGACCTACGACTTCACCCACGCGCTGATCCGGCAGACGCTGTACGGGGAGCTGAGCGGACCACGGCGGGTGCTCCTGCACCGGCAGATCGGGGAGGCGCTGGAGAAGCTGTACGGCGCCAACCTGGAGCCGTACGTGGCGGAGCTGGCGCACCACTTCTACGAGGCGGCGCCCGGCGGCGACGTGGAGAAGGCGATCGACTACGCGCGCCGGGCGGGCGACCGGGGAATGGCGCTATACGCCTACGAGGACGCGGCCGGCCACTACGAGCGCGCCCTGCAGGCGCTGGAGTTGAAGTCGCCGCTTGATGAATCTCTGCGCTGCGACTTGCTGCTGGCCCTTGGCGGGGCGCAGGGATACGCAGGAAACATGGCCGCCTGCAAAGAGACGGCGCGCGCAGCGATGAAGCTGGCCAGGAAGATCGATGACGCCGAGAGGTTCGGCGAGGCGATGTGGCTGTTCGCGGGCGGGCTCGAAACAGGCAGCGTGGACGGCGAGCTGGTCGGCTTGCTGGAAGAAGCGTTGAACCGGCTCCCTGAGGCGGATAGCGGTCTGCGCAGCCGTCTGACGTCGCGTCTGTCCAGCGCCCTGGCGTGGTCCCCCGACCAGGAACGCCGCACGATTCTTGGTCAGGAGGCGGTGGAGATGGCGCGCCGCGCGGGCGACGCGGAGGCGCTAGGCTTCGCCATGAGCACTACCTTCATGATGGGGTGGAGCCACCAGGACGCGCGGCAGGGGCTGGCCACGGCCGACGAGATCCTATCCATATCCGAAGGAGCCGGCAATACGGGTGGGGTCGTCTTCGGCCACTTCCTGCGGGCTGGACTGTATCTGGAAATGGGTGACATCCCGGCGGTAGACCAGGAGTTGGCCGTCCACAGGAAGCTGGCGGACGAGCTCAGGCAGCCGTACGGTCTCTGGTTCGTGTCTCTGATGGCCGCGATGCGGGCGCTGCTGGACGGTCGCTGGGAGGAGGCGGAGCGGTTGGTGCAGGAGGCGCTGGAGGTGGGTCAGGCGCCCCACGGGCAGAATGCCTTCGGGATGTACGGGGCGCAGATGTTTGCTCTGCGGCGAGAGCAGGGCCGGCTGGGCGAGCTGGAAGGGGCCGTGAAGGCCTATGTCGCCCAGTATCCAGCCATTTGGGCGTGGCACTCAGCGTTGGGCTTTATGTACTGCGAGGTGGGCCGGCTGGACGAGGCCCGAGCCGTGTTCGAGCAGTACGCTTACCGGCTCGAGTCGCTGCCCCGCGACTGGGTGTGGCTTATCGGCATGGTATTGCTGGCGGAGGTCTGCTGGCACCTGGGCGACGCCCCGCGGGCGGCCCGGCTGTACGACCTTCTGCTGCCCTACGCGGAAAAGAACGTGGTCGTCGGCGCCAACGCCCATTGCTACGGCGCCACCTCCCGCTCCCTGGGGCTGTTGGCGGCGACCATGGAGCGCTGGGAGGACGCCGAGCGGCAGTTCCAGCACGCGCTGGAGCTTAACGGAAGGATGTCGCCGCCGTGGCTGGCCTGGACGCAGTACCAGTACGCGGAGATGCTGCTGCGGCGCGATGGCCCCGGCGATCGGCAGAGCGCGCTGGCTCTGATGTCGGACGCGCTGGAAACGGCGCAGAAGCTGGCGATGAAGCCGCTGGTGGAGCGGGCGCTGGCGCTCAAGCTGCGAACGCAGGGAATCGAAGGCAGCGACCTCAGGACGTCCATCGACAACGTGGCGTCTTTAGTCTACGCGGACAAGCCTGACATGAGCCGGCACGCCGCCCCGGACGGCACAGTCACGATCATGTTCAGCGACATCGAGGGGTCGACGGCGCTGGCGGAGCGGCTGGGCGACAAGCGCTTCATGGTTCTGCTGCGGGAGCACAACACGCTTGTCCGCGAGAGGGTGAAAGCCCACGGCGGCTTCGAGGTGAAGAGCGAGGGCGACGGGTTCATGGTGGCGTTCCAGAGCGCCCGCCGCGCTCTGGATTGCGCCATCGATATCCAGCGGGCGCTGGCGGAGAGGAATGCCGGGCCGCGTAGGGGCGGTTCGCGAACCGCCCCGACCACCGAGGGTCACGGCGACGCGACTGGCGCATCGATACGCGTCCGCATCGGCCTGCACAGCGGCGAGACGATCAAAGAAGGTGAAGACTTCTTCGGCAAGAACGTGATCCTGGCGGCGCGCATCGCCTCGCAGGCGCAGGGCGGCGAGATCCTGGTGTCGTCGCTGCTCAAAGCGCTGGTGGACAGCGCCGGCGACATCGCGTTCGGTGACGGGCGAGAGGTGGAGCTGAAGGGGCTTTCAGGGACGCACGAGATCTACTCGGTGGAGTGGGTGGCCTGACCTCGCCTGGCGTCCCAGGCGGCAAGATAGCCTAACTGTTGGGTTGATCGGACTCTGTCTGTTTGACCAGCAATTGCAGGAGTGCGGTCTCCGCCTTGATGGCCTCCAGGAGCTGGATCTGAGTGTCTTGAATCTTCAAGATGGCGTCCGTTTCCTGTGCCTCATGCTCAAGCGTCATGCGGTCACGCTGTGCGGACCGGTTGGAGGCCATTAGGATCAGAGGCGCCGCGTAGGACGCCTGCGCGCTAAAGGCTAGATTCAAGAGGATAAACGGGTATTCGTCCCACTGGTAAATGTACCCAACAGCGTTGATGATCATCCAGACCACGATGATCCCCGACTGGATGATGATGTACGTCCACGTCCCGAAAGCGTTAGTGAAGGTATCGGCAGCCTGCTGCCCGAAAGTGCGCTGGTCATGCAGCGCGACGTTCACCGGGTGCTTGGACATGTATCCCTCCTGCCGCCGGTTGAAACCGCGGCGGCGCCAAAAGTTATGCTGCCATGATACCAGCGACTGCACCGTCCGGTGCGCGGCGAGGGCCCCGATACGCCGCCGGCTTCGTATCTGAGAACCGGCATTCCGGGGCCGGGAGACGAAGCTTTGGCGCCCCCCGGCAGGACTCGCCCGGACCGGTCCGCCTCTGACGGAACCCGCAAGCCTCTCTTGGCGTTGGGCGGTCGAGCAGACTGGCGCCCCCGGCAGGATTCGAACCTGCAACCCTCTGCTTAGAAGGCAGATGCTCTGTCCCTTGAGCTACGGGGGCACGCCCGCCTCTACAGGATATAACGAATCGCATGACTGCGGCATTTGGGAGGCTCCGACCGGCGTTTGCAATGGACGGGGTCAACGCAGCGGCGAGCGCCGAGCGGCTATGCGGCGGTAGAAGCCGTGCGCACCTTGTGCAGGTTGGCCAGGCGTCTGCCCATCCGCTCCACTGAGACGATGCGAACGCCCTCCAGATCGGGCGAAGTGGTGTAGTGCTTCTGCACCAGCCTGCCGATGGGTTGCGAGGCGATCACGCCCACGATGGCGGCCAGCAGGGCGTTGGAGAGACCGTCCCATCGCTTCTTGCCGGTACCAGCGGCCAGGTACGAGCCGACACCGGCGATAACGCCTGCCACCAATAGGTTCGTGCCGCATAGGGGAGACACCGCCAGATGGGACTCGCCTTTCTGCAGCCGGCCCAGCGCCTCGTCCGCAAACTCGCGCAGGTGCTCCGTGGAGACGTCGCCGTAGATGTAGAAGCCGTCGGCGGAGGCGCGCCCGACGACACGCATGGGCCCCTGCCGCGTCATCATGACGGCGATGGTGGCGTGTTCCAGCGCGTGGTTTCGGCGGATCGAGTTGATCAGTCGCATCGGCATGATTACACCTTGCTACTTAGGATATACGCTCATAGTGGCGACGGAGAAGCTGTCCCTTTCGTTACTCGAACTTGAACCAGCCCAGGACCGAATCGCGCGTGGCGTTATCGCGGCCCTCGGCCACGGTCACCCGCTGGCCGGTGGGCGCCACGAGGTCCAGCCGCGCCGTCCCCAGGTTCGCCAAAGAATCGCCGGAGTAGTTGGTGACGGCCAGGAAGGTGCCGTCGGGCGCCCAGGAGCGCGGCTCATCGAATCCCGCGCTGGGGACCGGAAGGGGTGATGGAGGGCCGCCAGCGACGGGCACAAGCGCAACACCGCTCGGCTCCCCCGAAGAAGGGAGCAGCCCCACGGCCACGCGCTGGCCGTCCGGGTGCCACAGCGGCCGTAGCTGGTCGCCGGGCGCCAGCCCCTCGGAGGAGAGGGGCTGAACGGTCTCGCTCTTGAAGTCGGCGACGAACGCCTGGTTGACGAACCGGCCTTCCACCAGCGCCTGCGCGCGGAACGTCAACTTGTGCTTGTCCGGACTCAAGTCGTAGTCGTCGGCGATCTGCTCAGTGAGCTTGACCACGAACTTCGATCCCGGCGTCGGCGTGAAAGGAGGCGGTTCCGGCGGAGTCGTGGCGCCGGACTCCGAGACGGCTGTGGCGGTGGCGCCGGCCAGGGCGGTGGCCGTGGCGATGGCGCTGGTCGTCGCCGGCTTGTAGCTGCCGACGAGAGTGCCGCCGCCGGTGCCGCCCTGGATCTGGATGAAGTAGAGGGATTCGCCGTCTTCCGCGAAGCCGATAGGGATGAAGGTCAGGGCGGTGCTGATATTGGCCGTGAACGCCACCCTCACTGGGTCCTCCGGCGCCGGCGTCTCGCCGGTTGGCGGTGGGGTCCGGCGAGGCGTCGGCTCGCCTTCTGCCGGCTCGGGGGGGATATCGATGTGCAGCATGTAGACGTCCTGCTCGATGTTGCGGCGGACATAGAGCAGGAGACCGTCCGGCGACCACAGCGGACGGAAGCGGAGGTCCACGCCTTTGGCCAGCAGCCGCGTCTCCTTCTTCTTCACGCTCAGGAGATAGGCTTCCGCCTGGAAGCTGGGGTCGAACGCCCCTTCCGGCATCGTCAGATAGGCCAGCAGCCTGCCGTCCGGTGAAAGGGAAGCCTTGATCCCCCAGCCCTGGCGGTGCGGGATAGCGGCCAGCTGCTCGCGCTGGCTGGGGTCTGACGGCAGCACCCGCCAGATGATGTCCTGGTCCTGACCGAACTCCCGGTAGACGAATCGGTACGGCGTGTCCGGCGGCGGCGGCGTGGGCGTCACCGTGGAGTCGCCGATGGGACTGGGGGCGAAGGGCGAGGAGCTGGACGTTGGCGAAGCTTCCGGCTCGCCGCCGCCACAGGCGCTTAGACGCAGGAGAACCAGCGCCAGCGCCAGGGCGGGCAACCAGTGCCGCGCGGGCTGGCGAAGAGCTTTGGGCATCGGCGATGGCGGCTCAGGGAGGGCCAGCCGGGCCGCCCTCGGCGCCGGACTGGCGTAGCTCACGCAGGCGGCGGTACACGAAGAGCGCGACGAGACCCACAACAGCGATTGCGATAGGGATGGAGACGGGGCGGAAGTAGGGCACGATGCTGTCCCAGTTTTCCCCCAGCATGTAGCCGGCCCAGGCCAGCGCCAGCGACCAAGGATAAGAGCCGGCGAAGGTTAGGAGGGTGAACCGCCAGAAGTTCATGCGCGCAACCCCGGCGGGCAGGCTGATGAAGGTGCGAACCACCGGCATGAGGCGAGTGGCGAACACAGTTATCTGGCCGTAGCGCTCGAACCAGCGCTCCGCCCAGTCCAGCTCGCGGGGGGTTATGAGGACATAGCGACCGTACTTCTGGAGAAGGGGACGCCCTCCCCAGGCGCCGGCGTAGTAGGCCACGGTGGAGCCGATGGTGTTGCCGAGAGCGCCGTAGAAGGCGGCCAGCAGCAGGAACTCCAGGCCGTGGCCGCGGTCCTTGACCAGTATCCAGCCGGCCAGGGGCATGATGATCTCACTGGGAAAGGGGATACAGGCGCTCTCGATCGCCATGAGGAAGACGACGCCCGGCCACTCTACGGCGTCGTAGACATCGGTGGCGAAGTTCAGGAGCGCGTCTTCAATGCCGAACAGCGGTTACGTAACCTCTCGCATGCTGAGCGCTATGGAACCAGTATACCGGCTGCGTGCGGGCCCGGCGAGTTGACGGCGGGAGAGCGTCAGCACATGATGCGGGCGCCACGAGCGAACGTAATCCGTTCGTCCTGAGCCCCGTCGAAGGATGCAAGCGACATCAGCGAACACTGAGCGGAGCCGAAGGGTGAGCGCGACCGCGGACTAGCATGGGTTTCTACGTTTACATCCTTCGCTGCTCGGACGGTTCGTACTACGCAGGCCATACCGACGACCTCGAAACCCGGATCGCTCAGCACAGCCAGGGCCTGATCCCCGGCTACACCCACACCAGACGACCGATCTCGCTAACGTTCGCTGACGAATTCGCCACCAGAGAAGAGGCGCTTGGGCGGGAGCGGCAGATCAAAGGCTGGTCGAGGGCGAAGAAGGAGGCGCTGATCAGGGGCAACTGGCGCAGGCTGCAGCGCCTCACCAAGGCGTTCTCCGGAAAAGATGTGTTACGCCCGTTGAGCGCTCAGGCTTCGATTTCCTCAGCCTTCGCTGGCGCTTCCACGGCCCTTCGACTCCGCTCAGGGCGAACGGGCCTTCCAGCGTCACCGAAAGGTCTGCGCGTTGGTAAGCTGCCCAACGAGACGCTGGCCCGGCTGCTGGCTAAGGTGCAGCGGCGCGACCCGCGCGTCGTGCTGGGACCCGGCATCGGACGCGACGCGGCGGTCATCGATCAGGGCGGGTCGAAGCTGCTGGTGGCCAAGAGCGACCCCATAACCTTCGCTACGGACCTCATCGGCTGGTACGCGGTGCACGTCAACGCCAACGACATCGCCTGCATGGGCGCCAGGCCGGCCTGGTTTCTGGCTACGATTTTGTTGCCGGACGGATCGCCGGCGGCGCTGGCCGAGTCCGTGTTCGACCAGATCCTGGAGGCCTGCCAGTCGCTGGAGATCGAACTGGTGGGAGGCCACACGGAGATCACCTACCGCCTGGAGCGACCCATCGTCATCGGCGCGCTGCTGGGCGAAGTGGAGCGCGACCGGCTGGTCAGCCCGGACGGCGCGCGGCCGGGCGACGCG
>JBGPMY010000037.1:0-10624 GCA_041487235.1 Dehalococcoidia bacterium | reverse complement strand
GATGTCGCTGACGTTGACGGCCAGCGCCTTCCAGCCCACGTCCGGCCAGGGAGCGCTGTCCTGCGAGAAGTGAACGCCCTCCACCAGCGTGTCGGTGGTCGCCAGCAGGAACGCCTGGCCCGCTCGCCACACGGCGCAGTCGTCGCCGATGCCGACGATGAGTTCGGCCGGTGGCGTGGCTCCCACGGCCGCCGCCAGCCGCCGGATGAGAGTGAATTCGCCGAGTTCAGATACCTGCACAGCGCCATTATACGGGCGCTATTCGATATACTCTGCGCGTACATGCGAATCATGATCCTGTCAGACGTGCACGCCAACCTGGCGGCGCTAGAGGCCGTCCTTCGCGACGCCAACGCTCAAGGGACGCCGGACGCCTTCTGGTGCCTCGGCGATAGCGTGGGCTACGGCCCCCAGCCCGCCGAGTGCGTGGCGCGATTGAAGGAGCTGGGCGCCCTCTGGGTGGCCGGTAACCATGAGCGGGCGGCCACGGGCGCCATCGGCACCGAGGAGTTCAACCCGGACGCGGCCGCGGCCGCGATCTGGACGAAGGGCCGGCTCTCCGAGCAAGCGCGCGCATTCCTGGACGCGCTGCCGGAGACCACCGAGGACGGCGATTTCACGCTGGTCCACGGTACGCTGCGCTGGCCCATCTGGGAGTACCTGTATTCGCACGAAGTCGCGCTGGGCCACCTGACGCTGCAGCGGACGCCGTTCAGCCTCGTCGGTCACACCCACGTGCCGATGCTCGTCGTGGAGGACGGTGCCTCGCCTCAAGGATGCGAGCTGTACCGCCTGGACGACGGCGAGGAGGTGAAGCTGAACCGCGAGCGGAAGCTGGTCATCAACCCCGGCAGCGCGGGCCAGCCGCGCGACGGCGACCCGCGCGCCGCCTACGCCATCTACGACGCGGAACGCGAGTCGATCGTCCTGCACCGGGTGGAGTACGACATCGAGGCGACTCAGAAGCTCATGGCAGAGGCGCAACTGCCGCGCTGGCTCATCGACAGGCTGGCGATCGGGCGCTAGTTAGCCCAGGTGATCGCGGAACCAGTCCCAGTACTCCGGCCAGTCCGGCAGCGCCATGCCATCCGGTCGCGCGTAGTACAGCGCTCCGGCAGTAGCGAACGCCTCGAGAGCGTTCGACGTCTCGGCGCTGGCTAGCGATCCGCTGTCGTCCAGGTACGTGGGCGCTCGACCCTCATAGACGAACATAGCGTTGATCTTGTCCCATGGCTCGCGGGCGGCGGCGCGCACTTCGTCGTCTGACACCAGCTGGCGCCAGCCCGTCGCCGCCATGTAGGAGCGCATCTCGTCGCCCAGCAGCGTGAGGACGTAGTCGTCCGGACTGGCGTCGCGGAACTGGTACGCGTGCAGGATCTCGTGGGCGGCCGTCGTCCGCGAAGACCCCGTCCACAGCACGATCTCGTTAGCCGCCCGGTAGCCCGCCGGGCCCTGGTCGGAGTTCGTGTAGAAGTTGCGGGCGGAGTCGCCGTACGGCTGCCAGCCGTCCTGGGTGCGCCCGTGCCCGTTGGAGAGTATGGCCAGCGACCCGTTAGGGCTGGACGCCGCTGAGGACGTCACTCTGAGAGGAAGCATCTCCATGGCGCTGATGACCGCCCCGATGTTCCTGACCTGAGAGGCGTCGTCCGCGCCCCAGTCCTGGCCTTCCAGGACGATGTCGATGTCGAAGCTATCCTTCGCCTGCTGTGCCAGCGAGGCGGCGGACGGGCCGGGCGGCGGCGCCGGCGCCGGTGGCGCGAACACGGGCGTCGTCGACCACGAGCTGGCGATGGCGGTTGGGCTCACCGATACGGATGAGGTCGCGTCTGCGGTAATGGGCGACGATACGGATTGACCGCCTTCAACCGCCCGCGAGCCTGAGGTAGCGGAATTCAAGCGCATGGAGCCGCCGAGGTTCTGTGTCAGGTCAGGCTCCGGGGTGACCTGCCGGGGGACGGTGGTGAGCACCACGGTCGGTGGCGGCGGCGTTGGCAGCACCGCCGGGTCCGGCGCCCCGTCGCTGGCCATGGCGCCCGCTGCCGCCAGTACCCCGGCGAAGAAGACGACGACGCCCATCCCCAGCCAGAAGCCGCGGGATGGTTGCCACCCTCCCTTTGGGCTCGCCACGTCGTCGTCCTCGTCCCCTGCGGGATGGCCACCGTAGGCCATGCGGGTCCCTCCCAGTTTTTCGGCTCGTCCCAGAAATCTCTCGGACAGCGCCGGCAGTTCGTCGCGTCTGACCCCGGCTCTGCGTGTCGGTCGAAGTCGTCTGCGTAATTTCAGAGTAAAAGCCGCATTTCTTCACGTCAGTTAACGAAAGGTTAAGAATGCCCCGTATATCGAAAGATATATGGTTAGATTGATATGCTAATATCATTCTGAGCGGCCCGGACGCCGGATGAGAATTCCGTTCGTCCTGAGCGGAGGCGGGTCTGTCATTCTGAGCGGCCAGAACGCCCTATTCGGCGATACCATATCTCCGCGAAGCCTGTCCTGAGCCTGCCTGCCAGCAGCAGGCAGAGTCGAAGGGGAATCTGGGGTGGGGCGGGGTGGTGGGTCACGACGCCGGGCCTCGGAGAGGTCAGCGATCTCGATGGCCGAACCGCCCTCTGGCAAGACCAACGCCGAGATTCTTCGCTCAGATGCCATGTGCCAGGCAGCGTGCCTGACTCAAGGTCGCTCAGAATGACAGAGAAGACAGGTCCCGTCACGCGCTTGGGCCTGACCAGCCGCAGGCCGTATAATCCCCAATCGAAGCCATGAACGAGAAAGTGCACGTTACCCTGGCCCTCCCCGTGATGGACGAGCTTCAGGCGCGCATCAGCGCCGTCGGTTCGCGGCTGGCGGTTACCGCTCTCACGCGCGCCCAGCGGCGGGTATACCGCGGCGGCCGCCCTCTCTGGGCGGGCTATCCGGAGCCGCCGGTGCCTGGGGACGAAAGCGAAGAAGAGGCGAAATCCCGCCTGGGAGCGATCTTGTCCGCCACGGAGGTCATCCTCACCAACCCGGTAGTGCCGGACGACATCGTGGAGCGAGCGCCGGCGCTCAAGTGGCTGCAGCTCACCAGCGCCGGCGTCGACCGCCTCCTGGAGTCACCGGTCGTGCGCTCCCCCGTCACCGTGACGACGGCCAGCGGCATCCACGCCGTCCCCATCAGCGAGTACGTCATCGGCGCCATGCTCGCCTTCGCCAAGGGGTTCCCGCGGGCGATGCACGCGCAGGCGGAGCGCAGCTGGCGCCCCTACTGGCCGGAGGAGCTGGAAGCCAAGACCGTGGGCATCATGGGCATGGGCGCCATCGGCTCGCGCGTGGCCCAGATCGCTCATGCGTTGGGGATGCGCGTGCTGGCCATGCGCCGATCCGTCTCCGCAAGGACCAGCGGCCCCGACACGGGCGACCCATCCGTCGACGAGCTGCTGCCGCCCGCGGACCTCGCCTACCTCCTCGCCCAGAGCGACTACGCCGTTGTCGCCCTCCCCCTGACGCCGGAGACCAGGGGGCTCCTGGGCGAGGCGGAGCTGCGGGCCATGAAGCCGTCCGCGGTCATCGTCAACATCGCCCGCGGCGCTATCTTCGACGAACGGGCGCTGGTGAGGGCGCTGAAGGAGGGTTGGATCGCGGGGGCGGCGCTGGACGTCTTCCAGCAGGAGCCGCTGTCTTCGGAGAGCGAGCTGTGGGGGCTGGCGAACGTCCTACTGACGCCGCACATCAGCGGCGGCACGCCCCGCTACATGGAGCGCGCCGTGGACCTCTTCTGCGATAACCTGCGCCGCTACCTGGCCGGGGAGCCGCTGCGCAACGTGGTGGACCCCCAGCGCGGGTACTAACCCTTGCCCCGTCTCCGCCGTGTCGCTAAATTAGTTGGAAGCATGCCCAGAATTCATTAAGGAGGTCATCGCCGATGCTGTTTCATGTCACCGCCACCCACAGCGAGGACAACTGCCCGGGGTACAACGTCGAGATCATTCCCGAGGTTCTGAAAGGGCTGGAGAGCCGCGAACAGCTGGCCAAGCAGCACAACGTAAAGCTTCTTGGCCTCTGGAGCGCTGCCCCGGACCACGTCTTTTTCGCCCTGGTGGAAACCGATAGCGTGCGCGACTTAGACCTGTTCTTCGGGGAGGCGGCGCCCTTCAAGCAGGCGTTCCGCGTGACACCCGTCATCACTGCTGATGAGCTCGTCAGGCTGGCGAAAGAGATGATGGCGCAGGCCCGTCAATAGGCGGCGTGACGCGGCCGCCAGCTTCGGCGTCTTGTGGACTTCGACCGTAAACAGGATGCGGCGGCGCTCGCCGAGGCGGCGGTGCGGCTAAGAGTGGATGACGGACTGGCGTCGACCAACCACCGCGTGGTCATAGAGGCGGTCAAGCCGCAGTGATGTAGCGGAGGCCTTCAGGCCTCCAGGTAGCCGTAGAGACGCCCCGCCGGGGCGTCTCTACCACGGCTAACGACTAAGGGCCGCCAGCTTCGGCGTCTCTTCGCTCTTATTCCCGTGCAGCGCCGCGTTCAACACCTCGTCCACCTGATCCACCAGCAGGAAGTCCAACTCATGACGGATCTCCTCTGGCACGTCCACCAGGTCGTTCTCGTTGTCGCGAGGCATAACCACGCGCTTGCAGCCGGCGCGATGGGCGGCCAGCACCTTGTCGCGAATCGAACCCACGGGCATAACCTTGCCCCTCAGGGTGATCTCCCCGGTCATTGCCACGTCCTTGCGGACAGGCCGGCGCGTCAGGGCGGAGATGAGGGCGGTGGCCATGGTGACGCCGGCGGAAGGGCCGTCTTTGGGCACGGCGCCCGCCGGCACGTGGATATGCACGTCGTTCTTCTCGAAGAAGGCGGGCGAGATCTCCAGAAACGCTGCCCGCGAGCGGGCGTAGGTGAGCGCGGCCTGAGCCGACTCCTGCATCACCTCGCCCAGCTTGCCGGTCAGGATCAGCCGTCCCTTGCCCGGTACCGTCGTCGCTTCCACGAACAGCACATCGCCGCCGGCCATCGTGGCCGCCAGACCGGTGGCCACGCCTACCTCGTCCGCCTCTGCCGCCAGCTCCCAGCGGAAGCGCGGCGGGCCAACGAACTCCGCCAGGTTGCTCTCGCTCACCGCCACCTGTTCCGTCTCGCCCTCGGCGATACGCCTCGCCACCCTCCTGCAGATGCTCCCCAGCTCTCGCTCCAGGTTGCGTACGCCCGCCTCCCTGGTGTAGGAGCGGACGACCTCCAGGATCGCGTGATCCGTCATCCGCAGCGACTCCTCCGGAATCCCGTTCTCCAGCATCTGCCGCGGCAGCAGGTAGCGCTTGGCGATCTCCAGCTTCTCGTTCTCCGTGTAGCCGGGAAGCTCGATGATCTCCATGCGGTCGCGCAGGGGGCCGGGGATCGTGTCCTGGATGTTTGCCGTGGCCACGAAGAACACCCGCGAAAGGTCGAACGGCACGTCCAGGTAGTGGTCCGTGAAGGAGTAGTTCTGGGCCGGGTCCAGCACCTCCAGCAGGGCGGAGGCCGGATCGCCCCGGAAATCGACGCCCAGCTTGTCCACCTCGTCCAGCATGAACAGCGGGTTGCTGAAGCCGCAGCGCCTGATCTCCTGGATCAGCCGCCCGGGCATGGCCCCCACGTACGTCCGGCGGTGTCCTCTTATCTCCGCCTCGTCGCGAATTCCGCCCAGGGATATGCGAATGAACCGGCGTCCCAGCGCCCGCGCGATGGACTGGCCCAGGGAGGTCTTGCCGGTGCCCGGTGGCCCCACGAAGCAGAGGATAGGGCCCTTGGTCTCGCCCCGCTTCAGCTTGATTACGGCCAGGAACTCCAGTATACGCCGCTTCACCTTGTCCAGGCCGTAGTGGTCCTCGTTCAGAATCTGCTCGGCCCGCACGATGTCCAGCTGGTCTTCCGTGGTCTTGTCCCACGGTAGATCGGCCAGCCACTCCAGGTAGGTGCGCGTCAGCTGGTACTCCGGCGACATGGTGGGGATGCTGACCAGCCGCTGCAGCTCCCTGTCCGCCTCCTTCTGGGCTGACTCCGGCATGTGCGCTTCCACTAGCCGCTGATTCAGCTGGGCCAGTTCCGGGGTAATGTCACCCTCGCCCAACTCCTTCTGGATCGCCTTCATCTGCTCACGAAGGATGAACTCCCGCTGGCGCTTGTCCAGCTCGCCGCGCACGTCCGCCTGAATCTCGGACTGGACCTCCAGCACCTCAACCTCGTGGACCAGCAGTTCTTGCACGCTGGCCAGCCGCCGGTTGACGTCCAGCTCTTCCAGCACGGCGTAGCGCTCCTCCGCCTTCAACTGGAGGTTGGCCGCAATGAAATCCGCCAGCGATGAAGGGTCCATCACGTTGCTTATAGCGCTTGCCAGCTCCTTGGGCAGCGCCTCAGACAGGGCGATCACCCGCTGAAAAGCGGCGACAGCGTCACGCATGCCCGCTTCCAGCTCCAGGTTGCGCTCGACGGTCTCGACGGCGCGCTCCACGCGACCGCGCAGAAATGGCTCCTGCTGCTCCAGCGAAACGAGCTTGATGCGCGCGACCCCTTGGAGGATGGCATGCAGGCTGCCGTCCGGGGCCTTGGCCATGCGCACGATCGAGGCCGCCGTGCCCGTGGGGCAAAGCTCCCCGTCATAGCGGCCGGATTCCGTGCCCTGCTGGGGGAAGACGGCCACCATCTTGGCCTCAGATGTCGAGGCTTCGTCTATCGCGCGGATGTCCCGGTCTTCCGTGGCCAGCACCGGCATCAGCTGTTGTGGGTACATGACGGTGGAGCCGCTGGGGATCACCGGCAGCACGTCCGGGACACTTGCCTGCGCCGGGGCGCTCGTGTCTCGCTCGGGTAGTGCGCCGTCGGGCGGGCTGTCTCCGCTATCGCTCAACTTCACCTCGTTCTCTTACTCCGGCGCCGATGGAGGATAACTCAGCGAACGACGATTCTCAGATGACGGCTCACGGGTTGCCCCGCCTTCGGCAGGACGACTTCGAGGATGCCCTCCCCGTAGGCTGTCTGCGCTTTCTCAGCGTCCACGTCTGCCGGTAGCTGAAGCTCCCGCTGGAACGCGCCGTGGCAGATCTCCATCTGGGAATACAGCCTCTGCGGCCGCCCGGGAAGGGGCCTCCGCTCGCCCTTCAACAAAAGGGTCCGGCCCGCCAGTTCCAGAGTCACCTCTTGACCAGAGATGCCGGCGATCTCCACCACCACGACGACTTCGCCGTCGGTCTCGTAGACGTCGATCGCCGGCTCCATGTACGGTACGCAGAAGCGCGGGCCGCCCGGCGGGCCTATCACCTGGCGACGGGCCTGGTCGATTCGTTCGTGGATTAGTTCGAACTGGGAGAAGATGTCCGCCGTTCTACGGTTCATGGGTCCAACCTCCCGTGCTAGCTGGCGGTCGACTTCACCTCAACGATCATCTCCACTTCCACAGCGATGTTGAGGGGCAGCTCGGCGACACCAACGGAACTGCGTGCGTGCGCGCCTCTTTCTCCAAACAACGATAGCAGCAGGCCGGACGCGCCGTCCATTACCACGTGCTGCTGATGGAAGCCGGGGGCGCTATTGACGAACCCCAGCAGCTTCACGATGCGCGTCACTTGATCCAGGTCCCCCAGCTCTTCCTGGAGCGCGCTCAGGCAACTGAGAGCGCAGAGCTTGGCCGCCTCCTGCGCGGCCGCGACATCGATCTCCCTACCCACTTTGCCCGTCACCATGCCCGCGCCGCTGACCGGGCCCGCGCCCGATACGAAAACGAGGGAGCCGCTCCTGACGGCGCCTGCGTACTGGCCGGCCGACCGTCGAGGCGGTAACTCCAGCCCCATCTCCCGCAGACGATCGCCGATGGCGCCCATCCTACGGCCGCTTGCGGTTCCCGTTCCTGCCGTCTCTCGACTTTCCGGAAGTCTTGCCCGCTGCGTCCACGCTCGTCTTCTTGGCGGCTCGCCGGCGCTTTCCGTCCGTTTCCGATTCCAGGACAGTGGCCCCGGTTGGCAAGGCTTCGTCGGCGCCGAATTCGCGCCGCATGTCGATGACGGCCACTGCGGCCACCCTGTCGCCTTTGCCCACGTCCATCAGCCGCACTCCCTGTGTGGACCGGCCCTGCAGGGAGATGTGCGCCACAGGCGTGCGCAGCACGATGCCGTCTTCTGTGATGAGCATCAGCTCGTGCTCCGGGTCCACCATGCGTGCCGTCACCATCTCGCCTGTCTTGGGGTTGGTCTTAAACGTGATGACGCCCTGGCCGCCCCTGCCGTGCACCGGGTAGTCCTCGACGGCCGTCCTCTTGCCGGCGCCGAAGGCGCTGACGACGAGGAGCGCCTCGCCGGCGCGGGCGATCTCCATGGCCACCACGCTGTCGCCCGCGGCCAGCCGAATCCCGCGCACGCCGCCGGAATGGCGCGAGGCGGAGCGCAGAAGCCGGACTTTGAACTTCAGCGCCTGACCCCGTGCCGCGACCAGGATCGCATCGTCTTCATCGCTGGCCAGCTTGGCGGAAACCAGCTCGTCCGAGGACTCCAGGTTCATGGCGTTGAGGCCGTCGCGCCGCACGTTGGCGAAGCTCTTGAGTGGCGTCTTCTTCACCTCTCCCAGCTTGGTGGCCAGGACCATGAAGTCGTGGTCCATCTCCGGCGGGCAGCGCACCACGGCGGTCACGCGCTCGTTCTGGTTAAGCGTTAGCAGCTGCATAATGGACTCGCCGCGGGCCTGCCGGGACTCGTCCGCCACCTCGTACACCCGCAGCTGGAAGCAACGGCCGCGGTCCGTGAAGAACATCAGCTTATCATGCGTGTCGGCCACCAGCAGGTGCCGCACGGCGTCGTTCTCCCGCGTCTTCATGCCGATAACGCCGACGCCGCCCCTGCGCTGTGCCCGATAAGTGCTGAGCGGCAGCCGCTTGATGTAGCCGCGCGCGGAGAGACTGACCACAACTTCCTGGTGGGCCACCATGTCCTCTTCCGAGAACTCTTCCGGCTCCTGCTCCATGATCAGCGTCCGACGCTCGTTTCCGTGCTTCTTCTTCAAGTCGACCGTGTCGTCCCGGATCAGGTAGTCGATCTTGCGCGGGTTGGCGAGCAGGTCCTCCAGGTAGGCGATCTGCTTGATCAGCTCGCCGTACTCTTCCTGGATCTTCTCGCGCTCCAGGCGGGCCAGGCGGCGTAGCTGCATCTCCAGGACGGCCTGCGCCTGGCGGTCGCTGAGGCCGAACGGGGCCCGCGTCAGAAGCTCTTTGGCCTCTTCGGCGGAAGGCGAGCCGCGGATCGTCTTGATCACCTGGTCCATCATCTCGATCGCCTTGACCAGCCCCTCCAGGATGTGGGCCCGCTCCTGTGCCTTCTCCAGGTCGAACTCGGAGCGCCGGCGGATCACCTCGCGCCGGTGGTTGATGTAGGACTCCAGGATCTTCTTCAGGCTCACCGTGCGCGGCTGGCTGTCCACCAGCGCCAGCATGTTCACCGCGAAGGTGGACTGCATCGCCGTGTGTTTGTACAGGGCGCTCAGCACCTGCCGCGGCTGGCTCTCACGCTTCAGCTCGATGACGATGCGCATCCCATGCCGGTCGGACTCATCCCGCAGGTCGGCGATCCCCTCGATGCGCTTGCCGCGGACGAGGTCCGCGATCTTTTCGATGAGCGCCGCCTTGTTAGTCTGGTACGGTAGCTCGTTGACGATGATCTGGTTGCGATTCCCCTTGGCCATCTCCTCGATGTGCACCTTGGCCCGGGTCACGACGCGGCCCTTGCCGTCCGCATAGGCCGTGCGGATGGCGTCTCGCTTCTCCGTGGTCGGGCCCTGGCCGTCCGTGGCGGGAGTTCGCACCGTCTCGAGGCGGAAGATGACGCCGCCGGTGGGGAAGTCCGGCCCCCGCACGATCTCCGTCAGCTCTTCCATGCTCGCTTCCGGGTTGTCAATGAGGTGGGCGATGGCGTCGCACAGTTCGCCCAGGTTGTGCGGAGGGATATTCGTGGCCATTCCCACGGCGATGCCGGAAGCCCCGTTGGCCAGCAGGTTGGGCAGGCGGGCCGGCAGCACCAGGGGCTCCTTCAAGGAGTCATCGAAGTTGGCGACGAAGTCCACGGTGTTGCGGTCGATATCGGCCAGTAGCTCCATCGCTATCTGGGTGAGGCGCGCCTCCGTGTAGCGCATCGCCGCCGGCGGGTCGTTGTCTATGGAGCCGAAGTTGCCCTGGCCGTCCACCAGCGGATGGCGCATGCTGAAGGGCTGGGCCAGGCGCACCATCGCCTCGTATACGGGGGCGTCGCCGTGGGGGTGGTACTTGCCCAGCACCTCGCCGACGATGCGTGCGCTCTTCTTGTGCTGAGAACCCGGGGTCAGCCCCATGTCGCCCATGGCGTACAGGATGCGGCGCTGCACCGGCTTCAGCCCGTCGCGGATGTCCGGCAGGGCGCGCGCGACGATGACGGACATGGCGTAGTCCAGATAGGAGGAGCGCATCTCCTCCTCTATCTTGATGGGGCGCATGTTGCCCAGCGAGAACTGGTCTAGGACCACGGGGACTCCCGGAAACTGCGGCTGCCTGCTGGCGCAGCGCGATCACGTTCGTGGGTGGAGGGCCGTTGACCCTGCCCGGGCAGGGCCGGCAGGCCTCCCGCCACGAAGGAATGTACGGTCACGTCCACATGAT
>JBGPMY010000036.1:0-11039 GCA_041487235.1 Dehalococcoidia bacterium | reverse complement strand
GTGAACGGCCCGACCGGACTGCTGGGGTAGTGGGCGACGGAGATGATGGCGTACGCGGGAGAAGAGCGGCTGAGCTTGGGCGGCAGCCAGGTGAGGACAGGGTCCGTGTCGGTTTCGAACAGGAGCTTGAGGATGCGGGCGCCCGGCAGCGGCCAGGGCGGCGGCGGGTAGAGCGGGGCGACGGCTGGGGACGTGTGCGGCAGGAGCTCCTGGGTCAGGCGGCCGTAGTCAGGCATTGTGCCCTAGGGCATGGCCGGTTCGGCCAGGTTAGAGGCTACCGGCGCCCCCTCCGGCAATCGCGCTTCCTTGTCGAAGGCCGGCATCACTTGCTCTGCGAACAGGCGCAGGGAACGGAGCACTCGCTCCTGGGGGATCTGCTCAGCGGTGTTGATGATGAGCACCATGCGGTCGACGCCGATCTCCTCCCACAGCTTGAGCTGCTTGATGACGGTCTGAGGGCTGCCGACGGCCATCCCTTCACGGATGGCGCCGCCACCGCCGGGGGTGCGTTCCTCCGTGGCGCGGCGAATCGCGAACAGCAGACCGGGCGTCTTGTACGCGGATGTGGGGTAAACGGAGCTGATGCCCACCAGATGCGCGGCCAGGTGGGAGAAGGTGAAGGCCAGCTTGGTGCCCCAGACGTTGGCCTCTTCGTCCGTCTCATCGACATACATGAAGGTGACGCCGTTCACCTGCTCGTTGACGAACTCCCCTACCGGTTCGCAGGACTTGATGACGCGGCGGTAGTCCTCCACTCGCTTGCGGTACTCCTCGGGCGTGCCTATGGAGACACCCAGGCAGCCGATACCGCGTTCGGCGGCCTGGATGGCGGTCTCGGGGCTGGAGACGGCCACCCACAGCGGCGGGTGCGGCTTCTGGACGGGCTTGGGGAGGACGTTGCGCTCTGGCATGGAGAAGTACTTGCCCTGCCAGGAGAAGCTCTCCTGGGTCCACATCTTGGGGATGGCGCGCAGCGCCTCGTCCCACATCTCCTTGGTGACGTCGGGGTCACAGCGGAAGCCACCCAGCTCCGTCCAGGTGGCGGAGCGCCCGGTGCCGAACTCCAGCCGGCCGTTGGAGACGATGTCCAGGGCGGCGGCTCGTTCGGCGCAGCGGGCGGGGTGGTTGAAGGGCGGGAGGACCATCATCACGCCATGGCAGATGCGGATGCGCTTGGTGCGAGCGGCGGCGGCGGCCAGGAAGACCTCCGGCGCGGAGCAGTGGGAGTACTCCTCCAGGAAGTGGTGCTCCACAGCCCAGGTCTGGTCGAAGCCCAGCTCATCGGCCAGCTCCACCTGGTCCAGGGCGTTGTGATAGACCTCGTGCTCGGAGTCGGGGCGCCAGGGCTTGCCGACGGACAGCTCGTGGAAGATACCGAACTTCATGGGGCGGCTCCTTTTTCGAGACTGCCCTATGTTACTGCGGGACGGGTCAGGGGGTCAAAGGGTCAAGGGGTCTACCGAATGACCTCTCGCGCGACGAGGTCTGCGATCTGGTCGCTGGACATGCCCAGCAGCTCGCCGAAGACGTATTCGTTGTCCTGGCCCATGACAGGCGCGGCGCGCCAGACCTCGCAGGGCGTCTCGGACATGCGCCAGGGGATGCCGGGGTGCTTGCGGACGCCGACCTCCGGGTGCTCCTTCTCCACGAAGAAGCCGCGGGCGTTGAGGTGCGGGTCCTCCGCCAGCTCGCGGTTCATCAGCGGCGGAAATGCCGCCACGCCAGCGGCCTGGAGCCGGTCCTTGACCTCGAACGGGTCGAGCGTCGATGTCCAGGCCTCGACGATGCCCTCCAGCTCGTCCTCGTTGGCCTTACGATCGGCGATGGATCGGAAGCGAGAGTCGTCCGCCAGCTCTGGCTGGCCCATCACCCGGCACAGAGAGCGCCACTCGTCGTCGGAGCCGCAGGCGATGCTCACCCAGCGGTCGTCGGGGAGACCCTCGCCCGTCTGGGCGACGGCGCAGCGGAAGATGCCGTGGGGGGCCATGTAAGGGACGCGACTGCCGTTGCGCGGAGGCTGAGCGCCGTTCATGGAGTACTCCAGGAAGCCTTCGCCCAGCACCGCCATCGTCGATTCCCACTGCGACATGTCGATGTACTGGCCCTCGCCGGTGCGCTCCCGGTGATACAGCGCGGCCAGCAGCGCGAAGGCGGCGTGGAGCCCGGCGTTGGGGTCGCCGTAGGACATGCCCACGTGCATCGGCGGCCAGCCCGCGTATCCCGAGAGAGAAGACATGCCGGAAAGCGGGACCTGGGCCGGCCCGTAAGAGACGTAGCTGCTCTCCGGCCCCGTGCGGCCGTAGCCGGACATGCTGATCATGACGATATCCGGTTTCACTTTGCGCAGCTCTTCGTAGCCGAGGCCGAGACGGTCGATAACACCGCCGGCGAAGTTCTCCGCCGCCAGGTCGCTGACGGCGACGATGCGCTTGGCGATCTGCGCGCCCTCCGGTTTGGACAGGTCCAGCAGGATGCTGCGCTTGCCCTGGTTGTACTGGTTGAAGTAGCCGGAGCGGTTGAGAGAGGGCTGTCCGCCCAGCCACGGCGGCAACATGCGCAACACGCAGACGCGGCGCATGGATTCCATGCGGATGACCGCCGCGCCCATGTGCGCCAGCTGCAGCGTGGAGGACGGGCCGGCCCAGACCCAGGTGAAGTCGGCGACGCGAATGCCGGTCAGGGGGCCGCTGGCAGCGCTCACGGGGAGACGACTCCGTCTTCGCGCAGGGACGCTAGCTCGCTAGTGGAGAGGCCCAGGCGGCCGCAAAGTATGCTCTCGTTGTGCTGGCCCAGCGCGGGCGCTGGTGATCGGATCTCCCACGGCGTCCGGCTGAGCTTGTAGGGCGCGCCCGGGTGAGTGAGCCGGCCCGCCGCTGGGTGGGCGATCTCCATGAAGAAGCCGCGGGCCTTGAGGTGCGGCGAGCTCACCAGATCAGCGACGGTTGACGCCGGGGCGAACGGTATGCGCTTCTCCTGGGCGGCGCGGTACAGGTCGTCCGTGTTCCACTCGCTGACCCACTCCTGGATCATGGGCTTCAGGGCGTCCCAGTTGGCGGCGCGGACCAGGCGGTTAGCGAAGACCTCCCACTCAGCCCACTCCGGGTTGCCCATCAGATCGACGAGGCTCTTCCATTGCTGCTCTTCCACGCAGAGGACGAAGATCCAGCCTCCGTCCTTGCACTGGAAGAAGTCGATGGGTTGGATGGGGCGCTGGCCCCAGCGGGCGGTCGGCGTCTGCATGTAGGGCCAGAAGGCGAATGTCATCTCCAGGATCGCGGTGATGCACTCCTGGGCGGAGACGTCGATGTGCTGGCCTTTGCCGGAACGCAGCCGCCAGAACAGCGCGCCCATGGTCGCCACGGCGGCGTTGACCCCGGCCTGATACGCGGTCTGGCGCCCGAACGGCTTCATCGGAGGCATCTCCGGGTGGCCGGGCCAGCCGTTGAGCCACGTCCAGCCGCCGGCGCTGCTCGTCGTTATGTCGTATGCGTGGTAGTCGCGATAGGGCCCCGTCTGGCCGAAGGGCGAGATCGACGCCATCACCAGGCGGGGATTCGCGGCCGCCAGTCGCTCATAGTCCAGGCCCAGCGCCTCGCTCTGCGATAGTGGATAGTCGGTGATCAGGACGTCGGCGTCGGCGAGCAGACGGTCCAGAACGTCTTTGCCCTTGGCATGCCCGAGGTCAAGAGAGATGCCCTGCTTGTTGCAGTTGAGGTAGAGGAAGATGCCGCTCTTTTCAGGGTGAGGCTCTCCGCCGGGAAAGGGGCCCAGGGAGCGATCGGGGTCGCCCTGCGGGCCCTCGACTTTGACCACGTCGGCGCCCAGGTCGGCCAGGAGCTTACCGGCGTATGCCGCCGCTCCGGCGACGCCGCATTCGATAACCCTGAGACCTTCTAGAGCGCGAGCCATGGTGGATCGCGACTAATCATATTGGTGCTCTTCGACGAATGCAACGCGGTGAACCGACTGTGCCCTCGCCACAGCGCAGCCTATACTGGCCCATGATATGGGCGCGAGCACGGATGCCCTGATGCGCGCGTTCCAGCGGCGCTTCGGCCGGCCGGCGACGGTGATATCGGAGGCGCCCGGGCGCGTCAACCTCATCGGCGAGCACACGGACTACAACCTCGGCTACGTCCTGCCCGTCGCCATCGACCGCACGATCGCCGTAGCGGCCGCGCCATCAGAGGAGCAACGGGTGCGAGTCTATTCCCTGGACTATGACGAGTGCGACGAGTTCTCGATCGACTCCATTGAACGTCTGGCGCAGGGAGGCTGGCGCAACTACGCGCGGGCGGTGGCGTGGGCCCTGCGGGAGGCCGGCCACGAGCTGAGGGGAGCAGATCTGGCCGTCAGCGGGGACGTGCCGCCGGGCACCGGCCTGGCGTCCTCGGCGGCGCTAGAGGTGGCGCTGGCGGGCGCCCTCGCCGCCGTCAGCGAAGCTGGGATCTCGGAGCGCGAGCTGGCGCTCTGCGCGCTGGAGGCCGAGAATCGCTTCGTGGGCGTACAGTGCGGCATCATGGATCAGTTCGCCGCTGCGCTGGGGCGCGAGGGACACGCACTGCGCATCGATTGCCGCTCCCTGCAAGTCAAGCACATCCCGCTGCCGGTGGAGGAGCGAGGAATGGCGATCGTCGTGATCGACTCCCGGGTGCCCAGGGGCCTGGAGGCGACGCCATACAACCAGCGGAGGCAGGAGTGCGCCAGGGCCGCCGAGCTGCTGGGCGTGGAGTCGTTGCGGGACACGAACGAGGAGATGCTCGAGGGTAAGCGCAGCACCCTGCCGGCGACGCTGTATCGCCGCGCTCGGCACGTGGTCAGCGAGAACGCGAGGGTGCTGGCCGCCGCGGATGCACTTCGCGGCGGGGACCTCGCCGGCCTAGGCGACCTGATGTACGAATCGCACCGCAGCCTGCGCGACGACTTCGAGGTGTCCGTCCCGGAGCTCGATCTGCTGGTGGACCTGGCCAGGGAGGTTGATGGCGTGCTGGGCGCCCGCCTGACCGGCGCCGGCTTCGGGGGGTGTACCGTAAACCTCGTGCGGCTCGACGCGTTGGACGCTTTTCGGACAAGGGTTCTCGAAGAATACGGGCGGCGCACGGACCTGGCAGGCGAGATCTACGTCTGCCGGGCAGTGAACGGACTCAGGGTGTCGTATGTCTAGCGTTCGTGTAGCCGAATCGGCGGGTGTTCTGGAACTGAGCAACGGGCACGTCTCCATTGAGGTGGAGCTCGATGCAGGCACCTTCTCCATCGCCGACATTCAGAGCGGCCGTACGATGGTCGCCAACGCTGCTAGCTCCGCCGTCCTGGCGGACGGGTCATCCCTCAGCAGCCGCAGCGCCGGATTCGTGTCGGAAGGAACGGAACAGGTCAAAGACCGGCACGGGGAAGGCGTGACCCTGCGATTGCGCTCGCGGGAGACGCCCGGCGGCGGGCTCAGTCTAGACCTGACGCTATATGACGATCATCCATTCGCCGTGCTGCGCTCGCGGATCACTAACACCAGCGCTGATGCCCTGCACGTGCAGGCGTTCCACGTCCTGGACGGCGCTCGGCTGGAGCTGGGCGGGATGCCGCAGGAGTGGCGCTTCTACAAGGAGGGCTGGCAGAACTGGTCGCCGGCGCTGGTGCTCCCCTGCTCGGGCGAGGACATCTATATGGCGCCGCCCGTCGTCGGCCCGGCGACGCAACCTGCGGCGCAGGCCGGCCGCTTCCTGTCGGAGATGGTGACGGCTATCGCATCGCCTCACGGTGGCCAGGCGATCACCGCCGGTTTCGTCTCCACCGCTGACCAGTTCTCGCAGGTGTGGCTGGAGCGCGAGGCGCAGTCCCTGACCGCCGCTTCCTACGCGGACGGCATCGAGCTTGTGCCCGGCGCAAGCCTGGCGTCGGAGCGGCTGCTAATCGATCTGACCCCGGACCCGCTCGCCTCACTGCAGCGGTACGGTGATGCCCTGGCGCGGGAGATGGGCGCGACTCCCTGGGCGCACGCGGTCAGCGGCTGGTGCTCCTGGTACTACTACTGGCAGGGCGTGCGCGAAGAGGAGATCCTGGCCAACCTGGAGTACCTTCGCTGGCACCGCCGGGAGCTGCCGGTGGAGTACGTGCAGATCGACGATGGGTACCAGGCAGGCATAGGCGACTGGCTCACCGCCAACGAGAAGTTCCCGCGCGGGATGGGATGGCTGGCAGGCCAGATACATGATCGCGGCTACAAGGCGGGGCTGTGGCTGGCGCCGTTCATGATTGGAGCCAAGTCGCGGCTGTGGCAGGAACATCCGGATTGGGCCGTGCAGTACCCTTCGGCCGGGCTCAGGACAGGCAAGCCGGGACGCCCCTACATCGCCATGATCAACTGGGGCCAGGAGTGCTACGCCATGGACCTGACCCGACCCGACGTCATCGAGTGGCTTGGGAACGTGTTCGGCACCGTCTTCCGAGACTGGGGCTACGACTACGTTAAGATCGATTTCCTGTACGCAGGCGCGGTGGACGGCATCCGCCGCGATCCGAACGTGACGCGCGCGCAGGCGTACCGCCGCGGCGTGGAAGCGATACGGCGGGCCGCCGGCGACAAGTTCATCCTGGGCTGCGGCAACCCGGTGGCGCCCAGCGTTGGCCTCGTCAACGGGATGCGCATCGGGCCGGACGTGGCGCCGTTCTGGTACCCGGCGGAGCGCCCGCGCGAGCCCGACCGCAGCGATCTCAGCACGGTGTCCACGCTAAACGGCATCCGAAACATCCTCAGCCGGTTCTGGATGCACGAGCGCCTCTGGCTCAACGATCCCGATTGTATGCTGGCACGCGATTCGGAGACGGCGCTGACGGCGGAGGAGGTGCGCACGCTGGCCACCGTCATCGCTATGAGCGGGGGCATGGCGCTGGACAGTGACAACCTGATGCGGCTGTCCGACGAGCGGCGGGAGATCGTGTCGATGCTGCTTCCGCCGTACAGGAAGTCGGCCGTCCCGCTGGACCTGTTCGAGTCGGAGATGCCGCGACTGCTGGAGCTGGACTGCGGGGCCCACAAGCTGCTGGCGGTGTTCAACTGGGCGGACGAACCCGCTGAAGTTCGTGCTTCCCTTCCCGGCGCGGAGACTCACGTCTTCGAGGTGTGGGAGCGCGAGTACCTGGGGATTCGCCAAGGGAGCCTTCTTGGTGACTTGCCAGCGCACGGCTGCCGGCTTCTCGCATTGCGGCCGGCGCTGGGACGGCCGCAGCTTGTGGGAAGCTCATTTCACCTGCTGCAGGGCGCCGTGGAGGTGACTGCCGAGGAGTGGGACGGCGAGACGCTACGCCTGTCGTTGCGGCCCGTCGCCAAGCGGGAGGGTGAGCTTTTCGTATGGGCACCGGATGGTTGGGGACAACCGTCGGTCAGCGGACCTGAGGGCATCGAGGTTACGGAGAAGCCTGGCGGTCTGTGGTCGGTGCGGCTGGAAGTTGAGGGGGAGACGGAGGTGCGGCTGAAGTTCGACGCGCGGTAGACGCCCGCACGCGGGCTGGCCGTTTGCCACCACCGCACCTTGAAAGGTGCGGCATGAAATCGGCATACAATGCCCCAGCTTTCAAGCTGGGGTGGCGCGAACCTCACGACGAATTCTTGGTTCAGCCGAGGTCGTCCCAGAGGAAGACGCGGGCGGGCGCGCCCTCTGCGCCGACGACGTTGAGGGGCGCGCAGGCCATGTTGTAGCGCCCGGGGGCGATGCGGCGGAGGTCAAGGCCCTCCACGATGACCACTCCGGCCGCCAGTAGCGTTTTGTGAACCTCGTGCGTGGGCGAGCGGAAGCGCTCGATGGAGAGATAGTCGATGCCCACCAGGAGGAAGCGACGCCCGACGAGCCAGAGGGCGGCGTCCGGCAACAGTCCGATGAAGTCCGTGTGGAACTCATCGTCTTCCCAGAAGCGGCCGTTCGGCGTCTTGAGCAGCAGGCGGCGGGCGTCGGCCGGCAGGCCGGCGGCCTCCACGTCCGCTGCCGTGATGTGCTCGCTGCCGGCGTACTCGATGACATGCGCCAGGCCTACGAGCGACGCCAGGGGCATCGCTTCCACCGTGGAAGCGCCATCGATGAAGTGGTGCGGCGCGTCCACGTGCGTGCCGGTGTGCGAGCCGAGAGAGAGGGCGCTCACGTTGGCTGAATCGCCCCTGGCGATCAGCGAATGGTAGTCCAGGCGCGGGCCGGGCTCGCCGGCGTAGGTGGGCATGCCCGGGCGCAGCGGGACGGAGACGTCATAGACTGCCAATCACTCACCTCCTCCGGTTCAGCGACCATTATGGCAGGAGGCTAGCAGCGGGTGCTATCCTGAACGGCGCAGGTGCGCCCCTATGACAGAACCACGATTGCTTTCCGAGGCCGAGATTGAGGGCGGGCTGTCTGGGTTGTCCGGCTGGGAGCTGCGGGACGGGCGTCTGCGCAAGCAGTACACGTTCCGCACTTTCCTGCGGGCCATCGCCTTCGTGAACGGAGTGGCTTACCTGGCGGAGTCCGCGGGCCACCACCCGGACATCACAATCAACTACAACCGTGTCACCCTGCGCCTGGTCACACACAGCCAGGGCGGTCTAACGGAGCGCGACTTCTCGCTGGCGGCGGAGATCGACGCCAAGCTGGGAACGAAGCTGATCATTCCGCCGGAGACGCAGGCGTAGGTTGAAGCCCGTGTTTCTTGTCGGGCATAGTCTGAGTTTACCTCATGTTTGATTGCTTGGTCGGAATCGACGAGAAGATTAAACGGGCCGAAAAGCACATCGGTGAGCTCAAAGTTGAAGTTGATCGGTTCTTTGAGTCCGACCCATACTGCGTCTTTTCCTATAGCGAGCTTGATAGCAGAGACCTTTGCTTCGCCGTCACCGTTGTGGCTGAGCCCCCGCCCTCTATCAGCGCCATCGTCGGCGACCTCATCAACAATCTGAGAAACGCCCTCGACTATTTGATGTGCGGACTCTTTGAAGTCAATGGGCAGCCTTGCGACGAAAATGTCTTCTTCCCGATTACCTGGAAGGCCAACGAATTCAAATCCAAACTGTCGGGAATAGAACGGGGTGCGGGAAAGGATGTTGTGGACATCCTCCAATCTATCGAAGCGTACAAGGGAGGCGCAGGCCATGCTCTTTGGCAGCTCCACCAACTGAACAGCCGCGACAAACATCGACTGCTTATCCCCATCGGCAGTGCTTATCAGGCCCTCCACGTCGATGTCAGTAAGGGATTCCCCGGAGACGATCTCCCAAGTCTGATGATCGGCATTCGTCCCGATGAGTCGATGTATCCCTTGAAAGATGGCGCAATACTCTTCAAGATCAAGGCCCCCGTTGATGCCACGCAAGTGGACATGCACCCGAAGTTCACCCTTGAGATAGCGTTTGGAGAGGGCAAGATTGTTCAAGGTGAGCCGATTATTCCAACGCTCCAAAACTACATTGATCTTGTTAAGGGCGTCATCGAGCCGTTCCGCCCGCTGCTTGGCGGTTAATCGGGGCGCCATCAAGACACCGCCTCAGCGTTGACATCGCAGCCCCAATTTTGCAGAGATGGGATAGTTACAAAACAAACGCTTCCGAGCGCCCTTCGCGCGTCCCTCGGCTCCAGGTCTCGCGGGGGCTTCGGGTTGCCCCTTGGCTCTCGCGAGTCCCTTCCTCGTGAGTCGTCGCTGGTTCGCTCGGAAGCAACAGTGATTATGGCTCACGGCGGTAGGATTGTCAAGGCGACGGAAGCGGCCCCAGGCCACGCAGCGGTCAGTCTTGCGCTGTGGGATTCATGAATCGGGCTGCGCCCTCACGCCTGCTGTCTGAGGCTGGCCTATCGATCCGCCCTGGCGTGAATGACGAGGAGTTAAGGCTACGGCAGGAGGTCGTGCTTCAGGATGGCGATGAAGGGCAGGTTGCGGAAACGCTGCCGGAAGTCCAGGCCGTATCCCACGACGAACTCGTCCGCGATCTCGAAGCCCACGTAGTCCAGCGGCACGTTTACCAGGCGGCGGGCGCGCTTGTCCAGGAGCGTGCAGATGCGGACGGAGGCGGGGCGCTTGGTGTTCAGATAGTCCAGGATGTGGTTGAGGGTCATGCCGGTGTCCACGATGTCTTCGACGAGGATGACGTCGCGGCCCTTGATGTTCTCGTCCAGGTCCTTCAGGATGCGAACGGCGGCGGCGCCGTTGCCCTCGTATGAGGAGATGGCCATGAGGTCCACGGCAGTGGGGACCGAAATGTGTCGCATGAGATCGGAGAGGAAGCAGAGGACGCCGCGCAGGACGCCGACGAGCACGGGCTCCTTGCGGGCGTAGTCGCGGCTGATCTGGGCGCCCAGCTCGCCGACTCTCTGCTGCAGCTTGGTGGCGGTGAACAGCACGCGGTCTATGTCCGGCACCTGGCCGGGGGAGAGCGGGCCGTAGCCGTACTTGGCCAGCAGCCGCAGATAGTCGCGCTTCTTGAGGAGGATCACGTTGACGCCGGGATAGAGCTCCTTGAGCAGCCGCATCTTGCGGTTCTTCTCCGCCGTTAGGCCTGTCTTCAGCGTGGTCAGCTCTACGTAGAGATTGAGGTCAGGCAGGTAGAAGTCCGGCGAAAAGGCCTCTGTCACATGGCCCCGGTCCCAGCGCAAGGGGAACGTCCGGGGCTCGTACTCCCACTCGATGCCGTAGAAGTCAAGGATGCGGGCGAACTCGTACTCGGCGTTATGAGCGAAGGGCGGCGGGACGTCTTCGGTGGGCGCCCCGGTGATGGGGATGCGGGCTCGCGCGCCGGTCACGGCCGGGCGAGAGCGTGATGCTGGTGGCGGCTTGGCTGCGACCGCCTCGGTTCTGGCCTCCGCTGTCCGGCGCTGCTGGCCTCCGCGCCGGCGCTGCGGCGTCTCGGCGGCTGTGGCCTGAACGACGGGCTGCTCGCCCAGCGGTTCGGCGGTGGCCGCCGGCTCCGCCGCGGTTCTGCCGCCGCGCCGGCGACGCCGCGAGCCGGGCGGTCGCTGCGCCGGGGCCTCCGCCGGCGGCGGGGAGACAGCCACGCCTGTGGACGGTTGCTTGGGTTTCTTCTTCGCTTCTTC
>JBGPMY010000035.1:0-11146 GCA_041487235.1 Dehalococcoidia bacterium | reverse complement strand
GGTGTACCAGGGGGCATGGCGCGTCGACCAGGGACTGTTCGGCCGCGAGCACGCAGCGTACCTGTCGATCGCGAAGGTCTTCGCGACGGAGGTCGGCGTCAAGGTATCGAGCGACGCGATGCAGGTGCTGGGCGCGCAGGGCTACATGATGGACCACCCGCTCGAACGCCACTACCGCGACGCACGCCAGCTGATGATCGTGGAAGGGACGTCCCAAATACAGCGACTGGTCATCGCCCGGGCGATGATCCAGGGGGAGATCGGCTACTGGTAGGTTGACTGCATGCATAACCGTAATGCATAATGACAGTGCATCAATCGGAAGGCGATTCTATGCGCACCACGCTGGACCTGGACGAAAAGCTCATCGACGAAGCGAAGCGCATCTCCAACGGCAAGAGCAAGAAGGCCGTGATAGAGGAAGCGCTCCTGGAGTTCATCAACGCGCGCCGCATCGAGAAACTGCGACGGATGATAGGAAGCTGCGAGATCGACTTGACCCTCGAGGAACTCCGGCAAATGCGAGGCTGTGACCGAGCATCTTCATCTGATTGATTCGTCCATCTGGGTCAAGCTATTTCGCAGAGGACCCGATCCGAATCTGGCCGCCCGCGTTGACGAGCTTCTCACCGACCGGCGCGTTGCTACGAACGGTCTCATCCAGTTGGAGGTCGTGAGCGGTTCCCGGAATGAAACTCAATTCGCGGATTTCTCCAGCGTTTTGGCCGCGCTCGTGCAGCTGGCGATCGATGACGCTACGTGGTCTCTTGCCTGCCGCCTGGGTTATGAGCTCCGTCGACAAGGCTTTCTGGTGGGCAGCCCCGACCTCATTATCGCCGCGTCCGCCATCGCGCACGACGCCGTCCTCCTGCATGCCGACTCCGACTTCGACCGCATCGCCGCCAACACCAAGCTACTCGTGGAAAGCTACGCGCAGCCCCCGATTTAACACGCGCGTAACCATCCCATAATGCGGCCGTAATCATCGGCTCCCAGAATGGGAACTGGGCATAGACCCTCCCTTGGTTCCGCAGGCGGGGGCTCCCGGCTTGGAGCCCTCGCCCGCGGGTGAATGTAACGCCGCGCCCCGAACCGCGTCTGATTGGACGATACCAGACAACAGGAGAACCCAGGCCGACCGGCGAAGAGATGATTATATGAGAACCGCAGTGCTACTTCTTGCGGGCGCGGCGCCCGGCGTTGCCGTTGCATACCTGGTCCTCCTAGGTTACCTTCTGAACCGCGTGAGGCCTATCCCGATTGCACTTCCACTCGCCAGCGGCGCATCGCCCGTCGAGCCGGCCGAGCGGCTCGACGAGACTTCGGCAGACGTCGAAACCGCGCGTTCCTGAGCAGCCCCACGTCTTATGGCCGAACGGCCACAGCTCAAGGCTCCGAGAGTTCGATCTCCAGCGCCGCCTCTTGTGCCGCCCGGCCGCGATACAGCTGCGCCAGCGCCGGCGGCGCGAGGATCGTCGTCGCGACGCTCATGAAGACCACCACGGCGAACATATCGCCGGAGACCGCACCGATTGCGCTTCCGACACCGGCGACGACGAGCCCAACCTCGCCGCGAGGTACCCTTCCCAACGCCACTATCGCGGCCGACCGCACCGGCATCCGAAACGCTGCGATCGCGCCGCCTGCCATCTTGCTGACGACCGCGAGCGCCGTGACGGCCAGCGCTATCCCCAGGATCTCCACATCCCCGAACGCGCCAAGATCGACCTTCGAGCCCACGATCACGAAAAAGAACGGCGTCAGGAATTCGTAGACCGCCTGCGACTGCCGCTCCAGCTCGAACCCCTCTTTCGCCTCCGCCAGCATCATCCCCGCCAGAAACGCGCCGATGATCGCCGCCAGGCCGATGACCCCGGCCAGAGCGGATAGCCCCAGCATCAGGATCATCGCCACCAGGAACGGCCCGTTCTCCACGTGCAGCCGCTCCAGGTGGATGCTGTAGCGACGGATCACGCGCGTTCCCACCAACGCCGCGAACACCACGAAGCCAACGGCCGCCACCGCCGTGAGGCCCAGCTCCAGCGCATCGAACCTGTCCTTCCCCCACGAGCTGACGATGGCCAGGAGGAGCAACCCCAGGATGTCGTCTACCACCGCCGCGCCGATGATGATGCGCGCCTCCTTCGAGGCGATCACGCCCAGGTCGCTGAGCACCCGGGCTGTGATGCCGACGCTGGTTGCTACCATCGCCGTCGCCACGAAGGCGGCCTCCACATCGCTACGGCCCGCCCCCCAGATGAATGCGAACCCGAAGGCGAACGGAATTATGACCCCCAGCACACCCGCGGAGGTGGCGCGCCACCGCACTTCCAGCAGCTCGTCCAATCGCGTCTGGAGGCCAACGAAGAAGAGCAGTATGATCACGCCCAGCTCCGCGATGACGTCTTCCACGACACGAAGCGCTTCCTTGGCCGCCTCCCTGTCGCCGCCAAACAGCTGGACCAAGTCGCCGTCGGGAGAGCCCATCAAGCCCAGCGCGTGCGGGCCGATCAGCACGCCGACGAGGACTTCGCCCACGATGGCCGGCTGCCGCAGGCGCAGGAACAGCTCCCCCGCCGCCTTGGCTGCGGCGAAGATGACGAACAGCTCGACCAGGATAGCGTTAATCTCTTCCATGAGCGCCCAGCGGCCATCCTACCGCATGGGTCGTTTCCAGAGGAACGAACCGTTACCAACTGCCGTTCGTTCTTACCAGTGGACTCACTGGTCTCGCCATCAGTGCGAAAATAGGGTCGTGCTTCTGCAAGCCGTGCGCCGAATCGCCGTGCCCCTGGCCGTTCTCGCCATCCTGGCCGCCGCCTGCGGTGGAAACGGACCGGCCACCGACAGCGGCCGCCCGCAGACGCCACAGGAGGCCGCCCAGCGCTTCCTCTCCCTGTGGAAAGACGGCAAGTACGACGCGATGTACGACCTCGTCTCCCTGGACGCGCAGGCCACTGTCGAGCGCCAGGCGTTCGTCGACCGCTATCAGGCGATAACCGAAGAGGCGACGATCACCAGCATCGATTACGCGCTCGGACCGGCGCCCTCCGGCAAGCCGAGTAAACTCCCCTTCTCCGTCACCTTCCATACCGGCTTGTTCGGCGACATCCAGCAAGAGAACGTGATACCCGTGGCGAAGGAAGCCGTACCTGAGGCCGCCTCGCCGGAAGTGACGCCCCTGCCTACCGGACAGGCAGGCAAGACCCACGACGAATGGCGGGTGCAGTGGACGCCATCGCTCTTCTTCAAGGAGCTGGACGAACGCAGCCTGGTCCACTTCTTCACGAAGGTGCCTCGCCGGGGCGGCATCTACGACCGCAACGGCAAGGAGTTGGCGGTGGACGCCAACCTGCCGGTCGTCGGCATCGTCCCGGAGCGGCTGACGGACAAGGAAGCCGTCATCGCCCGCCTGTCGCAGGAGCTGGCGCTTCCCCCGGACGCCGTGCGCGCCCAGGTGGAGACGACGCTCCCCTCCTACTACTTCATCCCGGTGAAGACGCTGCCCTACGGCACGCCGACGGAGGAGGTCCAGAAGTTCCGCGACATGGTGGATCTGGGCGTCGTCGTGCGAGAGGAGACTCAGCGTGTATATCCGTACGGCGCCGCCGCCGCTCACGTGCTGGGCTACATGACGGAGGCCACGGAAGAGCAGTTGAAAGAGCTGGCGCCCAAGGGGTTTCAGCCGGGCGATAAGGTTGGCGCCGCCGGGCTGGAGGGGGAGAAGGACGACATCCTGAGCGGCGAACGCGGCGGCCAGCTGGCCACGATCACCCCCGAGGGCTCCATCGCCCGCACCATCGCCGAGAAGCCAGCGGCGCCAGGCAAGGACATCCACCTCGCGATCGACATCGAAGTCCAGAAGACGGCCGAGGCCGCCCTGGGGGATCGCGTCGGCTCCATCGTCGTCCTGGACCCGCGCGATAACTCGGTGCTGGCCCTGGCCTCCTTCCCGCGCTTCGATCCGAACGACTTCATCCAGGGGTTGAGCACAGAGAAGTTCAACAGCCTGATCAATGACCCGCGCCAGCCGTTCCTGCACCGGCCGCTGCTGGCCACCTACCCCCCCGGCTCGACGTTCAAGGTGGTCACCACCGCCGCCGGCCTGGAGAAGGGCGGCTACGGGCCGGGGTCCACCTTCCACTGTTCGCCGGTCTGGACAGGGTTGGGAGAGGCGTTCGCCAAGAAGAACTGGCAGACAGTGGACCGAGGCTACCTGACGCCGGCGGAGGGGCTGATGGCCTCCTGCAACCCGGTCTTCTACGAGATCGCCAAGACGCTGGACCAGACCGACCCCAACTTCCTGCCGGACGTCGCCAAGGGCTTCGGATTTGGACAGCCCACCGGAATCAACGGCCTGAAGGAAGCGCCGGGCGTCCTGCCCGGGCCAGATTGGAAGAAGCAGAACCTGAACGAGGACTGGTTCACGGGGGACGCCGTGAACATGGGCATCGGCCAGGGGTTCGTCCTGGCTACCCCGCTGCAGATCGCTAACATGTACTCGGCCATCGCCGGCGGCGGCGTCCTGCGTAAGCCGCTGCTGGTCAAGAGCATCGCCGAGCCTGGTGGCGCCGTCTCGCAGGAGTTCCAGGCTGAACAGATCAACCCGCTGCCGGCCTCCGTCGGCACGCTGGACACGATCCGCGAGGGGTTGACGCTGGTCACCCATAGCGCGGGCGGCACCTCGTACCAGGTGTTCGCCGGCTCCAGCGTGGACGCGGCGGGCAAGTCGGGCACCGCCGAGGACCTCTCGTTCGGGGCCAACCACGTCTTCTTCGTCGCCTACGCCGACCGTTCGGCGCCATCCATCGTCGCCCTCGTGGCCCTGGAGACCGGCGAGTCCGGCTCGCGGGAAGCCGGCCCGATGGTGCGCCGCATCCTGGAGGCGTACCTGGCCGGCGGCGGCTGAGGGCCGGTGGCTACTTGGTAGTGTGTCAGTTTGAATCGAAGGACACGCGGCAGTCACGCGGGACAATCTGGGCGATGGCCTGTCTGACGAGGTCGGGAATGTCGCGAGTTCCGCTATAGACGCTGAGAGCGCCCGCGCACCTGCCGCGAAGAAGGCAGCTCAGGTCCGGTGGGCAACTCAATCTGATGATGGCGTAGTTGCGCAAGCAGCTACGTCAAGGATCATCGAAGACCCTTCTTAGCCCTTCGGCGCTCAGCCCGGCTAGGCGGCTTTTCTCGCGACCTCTGTATCGCTCTAGCCTGTTCCGCATAATCAATGTGCTCTATTGCGGGCGTCCTGTAAGAGAACTTAGTGCGCCCGTCGCAGTTTGTTACCGAGAAGTCCCCCATGTTAATTATGTCCATGCCAATCAGTATGTCCGCGCCCAGGATGTCGCCCTTGGTGACTCTGAGGCCGGTAAATACCACGTTGTTCGGCAGCGCTATGTTCACCAGGTAGGTTTCCGTTTGTTTGGGCCCGTGTACCCCGTGAACTTGTGCTATGCCGGTGGGCACTAGCCCACAGGCATCAACCACTGCTTGGGTGATGACGGAACCCGAAGCGCCTGTATCCCAGATGGCGTCGAAGTCTTGCACAGATGGTCGCGGGTCATCGCTTGTGCCAGGAACCCACGCAACCGAAACGCCGCACTTATTCTTTAGGACATTGAGTAGGCCACGTGTCGTAGCCGTAGTGAAAGCTCGGAAGTCGCGCGTTACGAAAAGACCACCCTCGAATGGAATGTCTGGGTGTAGGCGCTTGTACCTCTCGACACCTTTTGTATCAAGAAGGTGCCCAGTTTGTGCGCCTTCTGAGTTTCGGCGACGGCGGTAAGTTCGTCATCATAGGTACCCAAGACCTGGCCATTCTTAATGACAACATGCTTGCCATCGTACTTCTCGACCATTTCGTCTTGGTGGTCGAGGTAGAACTGGAATTCCTCTTTAAGGGTGCTACCCATCTCACCTCAATGATGCCCTAACCGGGTGCAGAAGTATACCACCTGTGGTATGGCATTTCCATGCGGGGATTGACAATGCGGGAGCGTTGTCGTTCGGGTCCCAGTCCGAGTGGTGGTCACCAGGCGGATACAAGTTCGACGCACCGTCCGGGTAGCTGTTCGCAGAACCCGGCGCTGATGTCGGTCGCCTAAGCCGCGTCCTATCCGGCCAACCGCCCGTCCGCCGACGATTAGATAGCGCGCGCGGATATTATATCGCGCTCCGTCGAACTGACCCACTACTGGCTACTTCCATCCGTAGTCCGTTCTCCATCCGTTGACAGATCGCCTGCTAAAATGTAGGCCAAATGAAAAGGAGCGAGTTCCAGCGCATCGTCCGTCAGGCCCTGGAAGAGTTGCCGCCCGTCTTCCGCGAGGCGCTCCAGAACATCGACATCCAAGTGCGATGGGCGCCGACCATGGGCGAGCGCCGGCGGTCGCGGCTGCAGCCGGGCCACGACCTCTTCGGCGTGTACCTGGGTGTGCCGCTGCCCAAGCGCGGCCACTACTACTCCATGGTGCTGCCGGACACCATCGTCATCTACCAGCGCGCCCACGAACGCCACTGCCGCGATGAGGCGGAGATGGTGGAGCAGGCGCGCCAGACCCTGCTTCACGAGATCGGCCACTACATGGGGATCGACGAAGACCGCCTGCAGGAGTTGGGCGTAGGCTAAAGGAGGCTTTTCATGCACGACAGCCCGGAGACCCGAGGCGAGGCGGCGGAGGTTCCGCGATACGCTCCACCAAAGCCCCTGGCGGACAACGCTGTCCTGCAGTTTGTGCAGCGGCCCAGGATACTGTTGATCCTGCTGGCGGTCTGGGAGATCATCGGCGCGCTCACGGAGTTCTTCACTTCCAGCGGTCTCTTCGTGGACCTGCACGGCGGCGAGCTGGACGGCGCCCTGGGGGGCCGCGCCCTGGGCTGGGAGCAGATACCGCTGGCGGTGCTCTACCTCTACTGCTCGCGTGACCCCGAACGTTATCATCGCATCTTCTGGCTGGCCCTCATCGAACAGGCGGCCGCCGTCATCGCCAACATCTATCACTGGGGCGCCGGCGATTTCAGCATCGAGAGTGTCATCATCCCCATCGGCGTCGCGGTCGGCCTCGGAGCACTCATCTTCCTGCATCTCTTCCAGCCCCGCGAGCAGGAGACGCCGGAGGCGCGCGCCGCCGTGTAGGGGCGACCCCGTGTGGTCGCCCTCCGGGCTCAGGTCGCTTCGCTCCTGCGGAGCCACCCCTTCACGGCGCGCTCCGTGGTCAGGCTCAGCAGCTGCGCCGGCCGCGCCAGCGCCTCTTCCAGTGTGACCGCGCCGCCGACGATCGGCTCAACGCCGTCCACCAGCGGCAGGATGCCCTCCCAGCCGGGGCCGAGGGCGCCCGGCACGACAATCACCGGAACGCCACACTCTTTGGCCACGCGGGCCGCGCCCGCCACGGTCTTGCCGTAGACCGTCTGCCCGTCCAGCCGTCCCTCGCCCGTCAGCAGGAGGTCTGCGCCGCGCAGCCGCTCCCGCAGACGAACGGTCTCCGCCACCACCTCGAATCCCGGCCGCACCTGCGCTCCCAGGAAGGCGACGAGCCCGGCGCCCAGACCACCGGCCGCGCCCGCGCCAGGCGTGTCCAGCACGGAGACTCCCGCGTCCCTCTCGACGATCTCAGCGTAGCGGCGTAGCGCGGCGTCCAGCTCTCGCGCCACTTGCGGCGAGGCACCCTTTTGCGGCCCGTAGACGATGGAGGCCCCATTCGGCCCGCAAAGTGGATTGCTGACATCGGCGGCGGCCGTCACCTCGGCCTCGCGAACGCGGCGCTCGAGACCCGTTAAGTCGATGCGCTCCAGCCGAATGAGGGCGGCGCCGCCCGGCGGCAGGTCGTCGCCCGGCGCGTCCAGGAAGCGTGCGCCAAGAGCAGCCGCCATCCCCGCGCCGCCGTCGTTCGTGGCGCTGCCCCCGACGCCGATGATGAGCCTGCGACAGCCGGCGTCGAGCGCCGCCATGACCAGTTGCCCCACGCCGTACGTCGTAGCGATCCGGGGGTCGCGCTCCGCCTCGGCCAGAAGCGAGAGGCCTGCGGCCGCCGCCATCTCGATCACGGCCGTTCCGTCTGCCAGCACAGCCCACTCGGCCTCCACTGGCCGGCCCAGGGGGTCCTGGACGCGCGAGCGCAGGATGCGGCCACCGGCCGAAGAGACCAACGCCTCCACCAAGCCAGGACCACCGTCAGAGAGAGGGATAGTCTCGATGCGCGCGTCGGGGATCGCCGTCCGCGCGCCCTGGGTCATCGCCTCAGCCGCCTGCCGCGCCGTCAGCGTCCCCTTGAACTCCTGCGGCGCCACGGCGATACGCATCAGGCACGGCGCTCCTTGCTCCTTGCTCCTTGCTCCCTGTTGCTTGTTGCTTGTTGCTCGTTCCCCTACAGTAGCACAGGCATGCGCTACCGAAGGCTAGGGCGCACCGGCATGATGGTCTCCGAGATCGGCTTCGGGGGGCTGCCCATCGGCGGCCTGGGCTGGGGCTCCGTGGACGACGAAGAGTCGCTGGCCGCCCTGCAGCGGGCGTTCGAGCTGGGCATCAACTTCTTCGATACGGCGGACGTCTACGGCCACGGCCACAGCGAGGAGTTGATCGGCCAGGCGTTCGCGGAGCGTCGGGCCAACGTGATCATCGCCACCAAGGTGGGGTTCGACTTCTACGCTGGGGAGCCGGCCAAGCCGAACTTCGCGCCGGGGTACATCCGCTCCGCGCTGGAGAGGAGCTTGACGCGTCTGCGCACGGATTATGTCGACCTCTACCAGCTGCACAACCCGCCCCAGCGGCTGGCCCGCGAGGACGGCGTGTGGCAGACCCTAGCTGACCTGAAGGCCGAGGGGAAGGTGCGCTTCTTCGGCGTGTCCGCCCGCACGGCCAACGACGCCCGGGCCTACCTGAAGGCGGCCGGGGCGGAGGGTCCTTCCGCGGAAGGACGCCGCTTTGGCGACACTCTGCAGGTGGCGTTCAACCTGCTGGACCAGGAGGCCGCCGCTAAGGGTGTGTTCGTGGAGGCCTACCGGCAGGACTGGGGCGTCATCTCGCGCGTGCCCCTGGCGTCAGGGCTGCTGACCGGCAAATACGCCGCGGACCACTACTTCCCGCCGAACGACTTCCGATCCGCCTGGACGCGGGAGCGGCTGGCAGAGACGGCCCGCCGCGTGGACGCGCTGCGCTTTCTGGTGAAGCGGCCGATAGGGAGCATGGCCCAGGCAGCCCTGGCCTTCGTCCTCTCCCAGGAGGCGGCCTCTACGGTGATCACCGGCGCCAAGACGCCGAGCCAGGTCGAGGAGAATGCGACGGCGACGGAGTTGGCGCCCCCGTCTCAGGACGACCTGCGTCGCGTCCAGGCGCTCTACGAGTCCGACTTCCGCCAGTAGGGACAGCGCTCACTTCCCGGCGCGCGTGACCATCATCCCGACATCAGGACAGGGATCGTTCTGGTCGAGAGGCGGCAGCTTGGCGACGAAGCGCAGGATCGCCAGCGCGTCCACGGCGCCGACGCCTTCCCGGCAGTCCACGTCTCCCCAGACGTGCGGCGAGGCGCCGACCACTTCAATAGTGACTCCGATATCCGGACACTGTCCCGTTTTGGGCAGGCCGCCGAGATGCGCTACGAAGAGGAGGCTGCCCAGGGCGTCTGTGGAGTCGACGCGCCCGTCGCAGAGCAGGTCACCCCAGAGCACATCGCCCGGCTGGACCTCGAAGGCACCGATGTCGCACCCGGGGCCCCCTTGGTTGTCGCCGTCCGGTGGACGGGGCCTCCCCCGCTGATCGGTGAGAGGACAGTCCACCTCGTCGCCCACGTCAATCGCCTCGCTGCCGGGAAGCAGGGCATGGGTCATCGTGGGCCCGCCGTTGTTGGCCAGTGGGCCCAGCATTGGGTCGGCGCCCTGATGGTCGCTGAGGGCGTTGAAGCCGCAGGTGGCGTCGCTGTCCAGGTTGTGGCTGCTGACGGGGATGGGGCTGAAGTGAGCGCAGTCGGCGGGCGTGTTGCCGGCGATGATCACGTTCGTCAGCGTCGCGCTATCGCTGTTGTTGACGAATCCACCGCCCGCAGGCGAGGAGTTGTCGGCGATAGTGACGTTGGTCAAGGTCATTTGGCCGACGTTCTCCAGGGCACTGGCTTCCTCGGCGGCGGCATTGCCGCTGATCGTGCTGTTGGTGATGTTCGCCGTGCCGTCGTTGAGGATGGCGCCCGCTTCGCAGCCGGCGGTATTTCCACTGAAAGTACTGCCGGTGATAGTGAGTGTATCGTTGCTGCGGATGGCGCCGCCCTCACACCCGGCTGTGTTGTTTGCGACGGTGCTGTTGCTGATCGACAGCGTCCCGTCGTTGTGAATAGCACCGCTGGCGCCGCTATTGGATATGTTGCCGCCAACCACGCTGTTTGTCAGCGTCACAACACCGGCACCGGAGTTGAAGATGCCGCCGCCCTCGGAATTGGATGTGTTCTCGCTGACGGTGCTGTTGGTCAGCGTGAGGGTCCCTTCATTTTGAATGCCGCCGCCGGTGCTGAAGGGTGACTGGGTGGCCTTATTGTTGCCGACTTGGCTGGCGTTGAGCGTGAGGGTCCCGGCGGCGTGGTTCCAGATGCCGCCCCCGTTAACGGCGGAGCTGGTGCGGACCGCGACGGCTGTCAGCGTGAGCGCTCCGTGATTCTCAACAGCCCCGCCGTCCTCCGTCATGCTCAAACCGTTCTGCAGCGTCATCTCACTTAAGCCGGCAGTGACGCCGGCGCTGATCTCGAATAGCCGGTCCAGGCCGCTGCAGAGGCCGGCGCTGCCGTCGCAGGCCTGGATGATGGTGCCGGTGCGGTAGACCCCGCTGATGGTCAGGTCGTCGGTAATGTCCAGATCGCCGGTGGCGGCTGCGTCCTCGTCGATGGTGACGTCGATGGCGAGGGTGTAGAGCCCGAGCGGCAGGGTGATCGCGTCCGCGCCGGCCGCGTCGTTGGCGGCGATGACCGCCTCCCGCAGCGAGCAGTCATCCGGCGCGCAGCCGTTGGGCGGCGGATCGTCGTCGCGCGTCACGGTAAAGGTCGCGGCGGCCGCCGCGGGACTTACGGCGCCGGACGGCGCCAGTAGCGCGACGCCGAGTAGCAAAGTCACGAAAGCGGCTCTCGCGAGCGTCATAGAGACTCTCCTGCTGCCCGCCTGTCGTATCAGG
>JBGPMY010000034.1:0-11273 GCA_041487235.1 Dehalococcoidia bacterium | reverse complement strand
GATCCTCGATCAGTCAGCGGTACTCATCGTCGAGGCGGCGGAACGGACCGGCGCGGCCGTGGCTGGCCCCGTCCCCTTGCCCACAACCATCGAGAAGTTCTGCGTTATCCGCTCTCCGCACATCGATAAGGACTCGCGTGAGCAGTTCGAGATACGCACTCATAAGCGGTTGATCGACATCTTGGAGCCCACCTCCAAGACCGTGGACGCGCTCATGAGACTGCAGCTGCCCTCCGGCGTGGACATCGAGATCAAGCTGTGAGCGTTGGCACTCGAAGTTCAGTTCAGGCCCTGTACGAGGAGACCGCGCGCGAATTGGCGACGCGGGTGGTGGAACGCTTCACGAATGCTGTTCATTCGGTAGTGCTGTACGGCTCTGTTGCCAGAGGGACCGCGGGCAAAGACAGCGATATAGACGTGCTACTGGTGACTGATGTGGGAGAAGCGCTGCGGGGTCAATTGGCGGACGTTAGCGGCGACCTAGAGTACGAGAGGGACTACGAAACGCTGTTCGAAACGCTGATCTTGACTCCCGGCCAATTGACGGAACTGGCCGAGGCAGGCTTTCCCATCGCCGACGAGGTCCTGAAGGAAGGCGTTGTGTTGTATGACGACGGAACCTTCGAGCGAATCCGTAACAAGGCGGCTACGGTTGGCGGCTGAGATGTTGCAAGACGCAGAGATGCTTTTCGAGAGCAGTAGATTGAAATCAGCCGCCGATAGGGCTTATTACAGCATGTTTCACGCCGCCCAGGCGGCGCTTCTGGCCGTCGGTGCTGAGGCGACGCGTAGTCACCGAGGTCTGCGGTCCGAGTTTGGGAAACGTCTGGTGAAGCGAGGGCTGATCGAGACGAATTACGCCAAGGATCTGAGTCAGGCCGGCGACGTGCGCCAGATCAGCACGTACGAGGCTTATGCCCCTCTCTCTCGTGAAGGCGTGGCCGAGTTGATCAACAAAGCGCATGGATTCCTGGATCGCGTGAAAGCGCTGATAGGCGAGTCCGCATGAGCGTCGAAGGCATCCTGGGCCGCAAGCTGGGCATGACCCAGCTCTTCGAGAACGACGGCACGGCCGTTCCGGTCACCGTCATTGAGGCTGTGCCCTCCACTGTGGTGCAGGTCAAGACGCTGGAGCGCGACGGCTACGAGGCGGTGCAGATCGGCTACGGTTCCCGCAAGAAGGTCACATCGCCGCTCAAGGGACACATGAAGGGGCTGGGCCAGTTCCGCTATCTGCGCGAGATGCGCGTGGATAACGTGCAGGACTGGGAGGCGGGCAAGAAGGTGGGCTGCGAGATATTTGAGCCGGGTGACCTGGTGGACGTGTCCGGCCCGTCCAAGGGGCGCGGCTTCGCTGGAGTCATGAAGCGGCACGGCTTCCACGGCGGTCCCAAGACGCACGGCCAGTCTGACCGGGCGCGCGCGCCCGGCTCCATCGGAGCGGGCACGGACCCGGGTCGGGTGATCAAGGGAACCAAGATGGCGGGCCATATGGGAACCGGCCAGGTCACCGTCAAGAACCTGAAGGTTGTGCGCTCGGACTCCGCGCGGGGCATCCTCATTGTGCGAGGCGCCGTCCCCGGCAATGAGGGAGTGCTCCTCAAGGTCAGACGCTCGCCGCGAGGGAAGGCGAAATGAAGCTTCCCGTCCGCAACGCCGAAGGCAAGGAGCTGCGCACGCTGGAGGTTGATGAGAGCGTCTTCGGCATCCAGCCTAATGGCGCCGTCCTCCATCAGGCGTTCGTGGCCCAGCGTAACAACCAGCGCTGGGGCACAGCGGAGACCAAGACGCGCGGCCTTGTCCAGGGCAGCACCCGCAAGATCCGCAGGCAGAAGTACACTGGGCGGGCGCGCCAGGGCAGCGCCCGCGCGCCGCACCACGTAGGAGGCGGCACAGTTTTCGGGCCGCATCTGCGTAGCTACCGCCAGGCGCTGCCCAAGAAGATGCGAAGACTGGCGATACGCTCCGCCCTTTCAGGCAAGGTGGCCGATGGCCAGCTAGTGGTCATCGACCACCTATCCCTCGAGATGCCCCGCACTAAAGAGATGATCCGCGTGCTGCGCAACGTGGGGATAAAGCGTTCAGCGCTGATCGTAATTGCGCAGCAGGACCGCACCGTGCTGGCCAGCATCGGAAATCTGGAAAAGACGAAGGTGCTGCCGGCGGCCCACTTGAACGTCGTCGATATGCTGAACCACCGCGACCTCCTCATGACAGTAGAGGCTGTGCGAGTGGCGGAGCGGCTGTGGGGTCGCGCGGCGGCCGCGCCAGCGCCAGTGCCGCCGCCGGCGCCGGCAAAGCGGCGGGCCGCTGCTAGAGCCGTCGTAGCGGAGGCGCCACCCGTCCCGGCGCCCGCCAGACCGGCGCGACCGAGGCGGGCCGCCGCCGCCGTGAAGGCACCCCCAAAGGCCGCGCGAGAAGTGCCCGCCGTCGAGGCCGAGACGCCCCCACTGGAGGAGACGCCGAAGCCGTCCCGGGCGCGCCGGAAAGCTACCGCCGCTGAGACGCCGCCGGCCGCTCCGCAGAAGCGGGCTAGGCCCGCCGCCCGCAGGGCTAAGGCAGAGGCCGCAGCCGAAGGCACCCCAGCAGAGGCTGCCGTTGAGGAGACGAAGCCGCGGCCGACCGGACGACGGACGCGGAAGTCTCCAGAGGCGGGGGAGAAGTAGCAATGCCGAAAGCTCCCCATCCCCTGGCGGTGGTGGTGCGTCCAATGATCACGGAGAAAGCCACCCGCCTGAGCGGTGAGAACAAGTACGCCTTCGCCGTGCTGCGGGCGGCCAACAAGGTGCAGATCAAGGAAGCGGTGGAGAAGGGGTTCGAGGTGAAGGTGGTCAGCGTTAATGTGATGAACATGAAAGGGAAGCCCCACCGCGTGCGGGGCAACCGCACCAAGCACAGGCCGGACTGGAAGAAGGCCGTCGTGACCCTGGCGCCGGGCGACAAGATAGAGCTGTTCGAGGGGATATAGCGTGGCGATCAAGCAGTTCAAGCCGACATCGCCGGGGCGTCGCGGCGCCAGCGGGCCCAGCTTCGACGAGCTGACCCGCAGGAAGCCGGAGAAGACCCTCCTGGCCCCGCTGCGCAGGCACGGGGGGCGCAACAACCAGGGCCGCATCACCGTGCGGCACCGTGGCGGCGGCGCCAAACGCCGGCTGCGCATCATCGACTTCAAGCGGGACAAGTTCGATGTCCCGGGCAAGATCGCATCGGTTGAGTACGACCCTAACCGCTCGGCCCGCATCGCCCTCGTCCACTACCAGGACGGAGAGAAGCGGTACATCTTGTGGCCCGTGGGCCTCAAGGTGGGAGACACCGTGGTGTCCGGCCCCAAGGCAGAGATCAAGCCAGGGAACGCGCTGCCTCTGATGAACATCCCTTCCGGCACCATGATCCACAACCTGGAGATGCACAAGGGAAAGGGCGGCCAGCTGGTGCGGGGCGCCGGCGGCGCTGCCCAGCTGTTGGCGCGCGAGGAGAACTACGCGCTCGTGCGCCTGCCCTCCGGCGAGGTGCGGCGCCTCCTGGCGGAATGTATGGCGACAATAGGTCAAGTTGGCAACGTGGAGCACAGCCGGATCAAGCTGGGCCGCGCCGGCCGCAAACGGCTCATGGGGCGGCGTCCGCACGTGCGCGGCTCGGCGATGAACCCGCGCGACCATCCGCACGGCGGCGGCGAGGGCCGGTCGCCCATCGGCATGCCGGGCCCCAAGACCCCCTGGGGCAAGCCCACGCTGGGCTACAGGACACGGCGGCGCAAAGACACCAACAAGTACATCGTGCGCCGCCGGTACGAGGTATAGCATGTCGAGATCGACAAAGAAGGGCCCGTTCGCGGACGCCAAGCTCATCGCCAAGGTGATGAAGGTGCAGCAATCCGGTCAGAAAACCGTCATTCGGACATGGTCTCGCCGCTCCACGATTCTGCCCGAGATGGTGGCCATGACCATCGCTGTGCACGACGGACGCCGGCACGTGCCGATCTTCATCACGGAGAATATGGTCGGCCACAAGCTGGGAGAGTTTGCGCCCACGCGGACGTTCCGCGGCCATACCAGCAAGTCCGCTCAGGTCACTCAGGTGAGGAGGAAGTAGCCGGTGGTGGCCGTCAAGTCCTTCTCGCGCAACGCGCCCATCGCGCCTAAGAAGGCCCGCCTCGTCCTCAACGAAGTGCGCGGCAAGCGCGTGGATGAGGCGATGTCTATACTGCGGTTCATGCGCACCCCCCACGCGCGCCTGGTGGCCAAGACAGTGCGGTCTGCGGTCGCCAACGCGGAGAACAACTACAGCCTGAATCCAAGAGACCTCCGCATCACCCTCGCCCTCGCCGGCGATGGCGAACGCTTGAGCCGCATGTCGCCCAGGGCGCGCGGCCGCGGCGACCGCATTCATCGACGTCGCAGCAACATCTCCATCGTAGTAGAAGAGGATCGCTAGGATGGGCCAGAAGGTACACCCCCACGGTTTCCGCCTGGGGTACATCTACGACTGGAACAGCAAGTGGTACGCCGACCGCAATTACACCGAGCTACTGCATGAGGACTTGAGTATCCGGCGGGCCATCGCCGACTTGCTGCCGGACGCCGGTATCGCCAAGGTGGAGATCGAGCGCAACGCCAACCAGATCACCGTGAGCATACACACGGCGCGTCCCGGCATAGTCATCGGCCGCGGCGGGCAGCGGGTCGACGAGTTGCGCAGCAAGCTGGAGAAGGTGAGTGGCCGCCGCGTTCGCGTTAACATCAACGAGGTGCGCCTACCGGAGGTGGAAGCCTTACTGGTGGCGCGAGCGGTGGCGGAGCAGATCGAACGCCGGGTATCGCACCGGCGCGCGATCAAGCAGGCGGCGCAGAGGGCCATGCAGCGCGGGGCGCAGGGCATCCGCATCAAGGTTGCCGGTCGCCTGGGCGGCGCCGACATGTCGCGCAGGGACCAGGAGAGGCAGGGGCGGGTGCCCCTGCACACGCTGAAGGCGGACGTGGACTACGGGACGGCGGAAGCCGCGACGACCCTCGGGCGAATAGGCGTGAAGGTGTGGATCTACAAGGGTGACGTGGTGATGGAGCGGGCGACCCCACCGCGCCCCGCCGAAGCGAAAGCAGAGGCGGGAGAGAGCGCCGGAGCGGCCCCCACCGAGCCGGCGGAAGAGAGCGAGCCAGTGGCAGCGGCCGAGACCGTGCCCGAGGCTGGGCCGGACGGAGCGGCGGATGCTACAGCCTAAGAGAACCAAGTTTCGCAAGGCGCACCGCGGCCGCAGGCGTGGCCAGGCCAGCTCCGGCAACAGCGTCGCCTTTGGCGATTACGGATTGCAGGCGTTGGGTCCATGCTGGATGACGGCCCGCCAGATAGAGGCCGGACGCCGCGCCATCACGCGCTACGTCCGCCGCGGGGGCAAACTGTGGATACGCATCTTTCCGGACAAGCCCGTCACCAAGAAGCCGCTGGAAGTTCGACAAGGCAGCGGTAAGGGCCCGGTGGAGGGCTGGGTGGCAGTCGTAAAGCCCGGCCGCGTAATCTACGAGATCTCTGGCGTGCGCGAGGACATGGCGCGAGAGGCGATGCGTCTGGCCGCGCACAAGCTGCCGATACCGACCCGATTCGTGGCGCGCCAGGAGATGTGATCATGGCTAAGAAGCTGAAGACGAAGACGGCAGAGATACGCAAGCTATCCGAAGCGGACGTGAGTAAAGAGCTGCTGGAGACCTACCGCCGCCTCTTCTCCATGCGTCTGCAGCGGGAGACCGGCCAGCTAACGAACCACCGCGAGGTTCCGCGCGTCAGGCGCCAGGTCGCCCGCCTGAAGACGATCCAGCGGCAGCGACAGCTGGTGAAGGTCACCTCCGAGAAGGCGGGCTAGCAGTGACGGTCCAGGGATATTACGGCAGGCGCAAGGTGCGCACGGGCACCGTCGTCAGCGACAAGATGCAGAAGACGGTGCTTGTGGCGGTGGAAGCGAACATCCGCCACCCACTCTACAAGAAGACGGTGCGCCGCGTACGCCGTTTCATGGCCCACGATGAGGGCGAAGAATCACGTCTGGGCGACCGCGTTCGCATCGTCGAAGCCCGGCCGATCTCGCGCCACAAGCGCTGGCGCGTGATCGAAGTGCTGGAGCGCGCCGAGCTTCCGGAGGTCGCGCCCGGGTCGATCGACCTGGACCTTCTGGGCGAGGTCAGGCGGGAGGCGGTGGCGCCAGAGGGTGAGGCAGTCGTCGCGCCGGCTGAGACAGTCGCTGAAGCCGTAGCCGCCCCCGAGCCGGAAGCCGCCGTAGGGCCAGAGGTGGGGGCAGACGAGGCCGCGCCTCCGGTCGAGCCAACCGTCGATGAGGTTGCCGGCGAGGCGCCGGCAGCGGAAGCGCCGCCACCCGAAGAGCCGGCAGACGCCGCAGCACAGCCCGTAGAGGTCGCCACTGAGACATCCGCGCCCGAGGCTGTGGCGGAGGCGGAGGAGCCTCTCCCGGTAGCCGTTGAAGAGCAGCCCGCCGTCGAGATTTCGGCGCCCGCTGAAGCGGTCGAACCGGAAGCGGAAGAGGCGGCCGCAGAAGATGCCGCTGCCACCGCAGAGGACGCGCAGGCAGCACCGCCCGAAGAGGAGCCGGCCGCCCCAGAGGTGGAGGCGCCCGAAGCCGCGGCCTTAGAAGAAGCTTCCGCGCAGCCCGCCACCGCCCCGGAGCCAACCGCTGAGGCAGAGGAGAAGCCGCAGGAGGAGGAGGGATGATCCAGTCCCAATCCCGGCTTAAGGTGGCGGACAACTCCGGCGCGCGCCAGCTGATGTGCATCAAGGTCATAGGCGGCTCCAAGCGGCGTTACGGAACGGTTGGCGATATCATCGTCGCCTCCGTGAAACAGGCTACGCCGATGGGCGGGGTGAAGAAGGGGGAGGTGGTGCGCGCTGTCGTGGTGCGGGCGGCGCAGCCTTATCGCCGGAGCGATGGCTCCTACATCCGGTTCGATGAGAACGCGGCGGTTGTCCTGTCCGACGCCCAGAACCCACGTGGCACGCGTATCTTTGGGCCGGTGGCGCGGGAGCTCAGGGAGCGCAACTTCATGAAGATAGTCTCCCTGGCGCCGGAGGTGGTCTGACTGTGCAGAAGATCCGGAAAGAAGATACCGTGCTCCTGCTCAAGGGCAAAGACCGGGGCCGCAGCGGCGCGGTACGCAAGGTGCTGCCCAGGGATAGCAAGGTCATCGTCACGGGCATCAACGTAGTCAAGCGGCACGTGCGCCCTCGCGGTCCCCAGAAGCCCGGTGGTATCATCGAGCGAGAAGCCCCCATCTCATGGGCCAATGTGGCTCTGATCTGCCAGTCCTGCAGCAAGCCGGCACGAGTTGGCTTCCGCGCCCGCGTGGACGGTCGCAAGGTGCGCTATTGCAAGCGCTGCGACGGTAACCTGGATTAGGTGCAAAGATGGCTCCTAGACTAAAGGAACGATACAAAGAAGAGGCGCTGCCGGCTCTGATGCAGGAGTTCGGCTACGGCAACGTTATGCAGGCGCCGCGTATGCAGAAAGTTACCGTGAACGTTGGCCTGGGCGAGGCCGTGCAAAATGCCAAGGCGCTGGACGCCGCCTCTGCGGATGTCGCCATTATCAGTGGACAGCACCCCGTCATCACGCGGGCCAAGCGCTCCATCGCGAACTTCAAGCTGCGCACCGACATGCCTATCGGCGTGATGGTCACTCTGCGCGGCGACCGTATGTGGGAGTTCCTTGACCGCACGCTGAACGCCACCTTGCCCCGCATCCGCGATTTCCAGGGCGTCTCCCCCAACTCCTTCGATGGGCGCGGCAACTACAGCCTGGGGCTGCGGGAGCAGATGATCTATCCCGAGATCGAATATGACAAGATCGATAAGGTGCGTGGCTTGCAGATAACGTTCTGCACCTCCGCCAAGACGGACGAGGAAGGGAAGCGGCTCCTAGAACTGCTGGGAATGCCCTTCGCCAGGCGAGGATGAGACGGTGAGTCGAAAGGCCCTGTTCGAAAAGACGTTCCACCAGGAGCCAAAATTTGCGGTGCGGCATCGCAACCGATGCCGCCTGTGCGGCCGGCCGCGCGCCTACATCCGCAAGTTCGGTCTCTGCCGCATCTGCTTCCGCCAGTTGGCGCTGGAAGGGCACCTGCCTGGCGTCCAGAAGTCTAGCTGGTAGCGGCATCATGATTACCGATCCCATAGCCGACATGCTGGCGAGAGTCCGCAACGCGTTGACGGCGCGGCATGACTTCACCGATGTGCCCGCGTCCAAGCTGAAGATAGCGCTGGCCGCGGTGCTGAAGAAGGAAGGGTATATCTCCGACTTCGAGGTGAAGGCCGAGGCCAGCCGGCGTACCATTCGCATAAATCTGGCTTACACCGCCGGGCGCGAGCCCGTAATCATGGGTCTGAATAGAGTGAGCAAGCCCGGTCTGCGCGTGTTCGCCGCTCGACGGGAGATCCCCAGGGTCTATGGCGGCCTGGGCGTCGCTATCATGTCCACGCCGCAGGGCGTGATGACCGGCAAAGAAGCGCGGCGCCGCGGAGTGGGCGGCGAAGTTCTCTGCTACGTCTGGTGACCCTGAAATGTCACGTGTAGGTAAGATGCCCATACCCCTGCCCAAAGACGTCGAGGTGCATATCGATGGATCGCAGGTGACGGTGAAGGGCCCCAAGGGGGAACTGAGCCGGAGCATTAGACCTGAGATACGCGTGGAGCAGGCGGATGGACAGCTGGTCTTCTCGCGACAGTCAGATCAGCCGCGCCACCGGGCCATGCACGGCCTCACGCGCACGCTGGTGGACAACATGGTGAAGGGCGTCAGCGAGGGGTTCAGCAAGACGCTGGAGATGCAGGGCGTGGGCTATCGGGCGCAGATGCAGGGGAACGACCTGGTGCTGGCCATCGGCTTCTCTCATCCGGTGCAGGTCCCGCCGCCGCCGGGCATCCAGTTTGAGCTGGACGGCACGTCCCGCATCATCATCAAGGGTATCAGCAAGGAGCAGGTTGGTCAGGCAGCGGCGGACGTGCGCAAGATCAGGCCGCCGGAGCCGTACAAGGGCAAGGGGATACGCTACCTGGGAGAGTACGTGCGCCGCAAAGCCGGCAAGGCCGGCAAGGCCACACACTAGGACTAACGATCGATGAAGAAGACGAAGACTCCGCGGGCCGCCAGAGGAAGGCGCCACTTACGAGTGCGCGTGAAGGTAAAAGGAACCCCGGATCGCCCGCGACTGGCGATTTTCCGCAGCCTCAACCACATATACGCGCAGATAATCGACGACAGCGTCGGGCATACCCTGGTCTCCGCTACCGATCTGGAGTCCGCGATCGCCGCCGGCCGCAATGGCGGCAATAAGAGCGCGACAGCGGCGCTGGTAGGCCTGGCGGTGGCTAAGAAAGCCCTGGATAAGGGGATCACAAAGGTCGTCTTCGACCGCGGAGGCTTCCGCTACCACGGCCGCTTGAAGGCGCTGGCCGACGCGGCGCGTAAGGGCGGACTCATCTTCTAGCCAAGAGGGAGCTATGTCTAATCCACGCAAGTACATCGCGAAGCGAGAAAGGGTCGACGTCCTAGAGCTTGACCTGAGCGAGAAGGTTGTGTTCATCAACCGCGTGGCCAAGGTGATGAAGGGCGGACGGCGCTTCCACTTCACGGCCGTGGTCGTGGTGGGAGATATGGCGGGCCACGTTGGGGCCGCCATGGGCAAGGCCACGGAGGTGCCGGAAGCCATTCGCAAGGCGGGGACGGTAGCCAAGAAGCACATGATCAGGGTGCCGATGACGGGCACCACTATCCCGCATCCGATCCTGGTGCGCTTCGGCGCGGCCAAGGTGCTGATGAAGCCGGCGCCCCCTGGCACCGGTCTCATCGCGGGGGGTGGAGTTCGCGCCGTGCTGGAGATGGCCGGCGTGAAGGACGCTGTGGCCAAGTCTCTGGGCTCCAATAACCCCGCCAACGCGGTCAAGGCCGCCGTGCTGGCACTCTCCAAGCTGCGGTCAGCGGACGAGGTGCTGGAGCGCCGGCGGGGGGTGTCGAAGGAAGCGTCCATTGGCGGATAAACTGCGTATCACCTGGAAGAAGAGCGCCATAGGCTACGAAAAAGACCAGAAGCGCACAATTGAGGCGCTGGGCCTTCGGCGGCTGGGACATTCAGTGGAGCGTATTGATAGCCGCGTCCTGCGTGGTATGATCGGAAAGGTTCGCCATCTGCTAGAAGTGACCGAGGTACCTCAAGACTGATGCTTGCCCATGAATTGAAGCCGCCCAAAGGGGCCAGGCATGCCCGCAAGCGCGTGGGCCGCGGCAACGCCACCGGCCAGGGCACGTATTCCGGCCGGGGGCTGAAGGGCCAGAAGGCGCGCTCCGGCCGCAAGCCGCGCAGATTCTTTGAGGGCGGCCAAACGCGACTGATCAAACGGCTGCCGTTCCGTCGCGGGTTCACCAACCCGTTCCGCGTGGAGTACTCCCCCGTCAACCTAAAGGACCTGCAGCAGCTTGAAGCGGGTACGGAAGTGACGCCGGAACTCCTGAAGGAGAAGGGCGTGCTGCGCAGCCTGCGCCGGCCGGTGAAGGTGCTGGCGACTGGCGAGCTGAACAAGCCCTTGACCGTGCGTGCGCACAAGTTCTCCATGACGGCCAAAGAGAAGATAGAGTTGGCCGGGGGTTCTGCGGTGGAGATCCGAGATGGCGACAGCAGCTAGGGCGCCACAGCGGCCGCAACTCCTTCAGGCTGCTATCAGCGCTATGACCCAGCCCGACATTCGGGAAAAGCTGCTGTTCACGTTCGCCCTGCTGGTCATCTTCCGCTTCGTCTCCAACCTGCCGGTGCCCGGCATCAACGCCACCGCCCTGGACAATATCTTCAAGAACAGTACCGTCCTGGGGTTCCTCAACATCTTCAGCGGCGGCGCCCTGCAGAACATGAGCGTGGCCGCCATGGGCGTCTACCCCTACATCACATCCTCAATCGTCATGCAGCTCATGGTTCCCATAGTCCCCACGCTCCAGGCGCTGTCCAAGGAGGGCGAACAAGGGCGCAAGCAGATCGCGATTTACACCCACTGGATGACGGTGCCCATGGCGCTTGTCCAGGCGTACGGTCAGCTGATCATCGTCCAGAGCCAGGGAGGCATCACCGGCATCGAGCTGACGGGGCCCAACGCCCTGCCCACAATCTCCGCCATCATCACGATGACGGCGGGAACTGTGTTCCTCGTCTGGATGGGGGAATTGATCAGCGAACGAGGCATCGGTAACGGCATCTCCGTGCTCATTTTCGCCGGCATCATCGCCGGACTG
>JBGPMY010000033.1:0-11336 GCA_041487235.1 Dehalococcoidia bacterium | reverse complement strand
GAAGCTCCCCGAGCCCCAGTTCGAGGGGCAGACGAAGACCCGCCTGGGCAACGCCGAGATGAAGGGGATCGTGGAGTCCGCCCTGGGCGACGAGCTTTCGGTCTGGCTGGAGGAGCACCCTTCCGACGCCCGGCGCATCATCGAGAAGTGCCTGACCGCCGCCCGCGCCCGCGAGGCCGCCCGCAAGGCACGCGACCTGGTGATCAAAAAGGGGATCCTGGACGACAGCGTCCTCCCCGGCAAGCTCGCCGACTGCTCCGAGCGCAACCCGGAGGTGCGCGAGCTGTACCTGGTGGAGGGCCCGTCTGCCGGCGGCAGCGCCAAGGAGGGACGCGACCGCCGCTTTCAGGCGATCCTGCCCCTGCGGGGCAAAGTCCTGAATGTGGAGAAGGCGCGCCCGGAGAAGATGCTGGCGCACGAGGAGATCAAGGCTATCATCACCGCCCTCGGCGGTGGTTTCGGCGAGGACTTCGATCCAGCCAAGCTGCGCTACCACCGCGTCATCATCATGACCGACGCGGACGTGGACGGCGCTCACATCCGCACGCTTCTCCTCACCTTCTTCTTCCGCTACATGAGAGAGCTGATCGAGCACGGTTACCTCTACCTCGCCCAGCCACCGCTGTTCCGCGTCCAGCAGCGCAAGGACGTCCGTTGGTTCTACAGCGAGAAGGACAAGGACGCTTACCTGAACCGCCTGAAGGACGGCAGAGGGATGCAGCTTCAGCGCTACAAGGGTCTGGGCGAGATGAACCCCATCCAGCTGTGGGAGACGACCATGGACCCGGCCATCCGCACGTTGCTGCAGGTGTACATCGAGGACGCCATGGCGGCCGACCGTATCTTCACCCAGCTCATGGGCGAAGAGGTGGCGCCGCGCAAGAGCTTCATCCAGAGCCACTACGACAAGGTCCGCAACCTGGACGTCTAGACCGCCTGCATCTCGCGTAGGGGCGGTTCGCGAACCACCCGCTCCCCTCCCCGTTCGCCCTGAGCCTGTCGAAGGGCTTCGTCATCTCCGGAACCCGTGGCCAAGCTCAGGGTGACCGGACTCCTGCACGGCCCGCTATACTGTGGATTGAGCTCTCTCATGCCTGAACCCGCCGACCGCGAGCGCGTAAACGAGTACCTCCTCAGCCTGTACGGCGGCGATCCGTTCGCACGCGTTTATGAGGCGTCGAACGCGCACCGGCTCGAACACGCGCCGTCGCTTGCCGGCGGCGAGCAGGAGTGCGGCGTGTATCCGTCCGTCGCGACCAAGATGCGCGTGCTGGCGACGCTGGTCCAGGCCACGGGCGCGAAGCGAATCCTGGAGATCGGCTGCGGGCTTGGTTACAGCGCGCTCTGGCTGGCCGACGCCGCTGGCCCGGACGCGACGGTCGAGACGATCGAACGTTATCCGCAGCACGCGGAGCTGGCGAGAGAGTTCGTGACGGAATTCGGGCTGGCGGAACGGGTGCGCGTCCTTCTGGGCGAAGCCGATGACATCCTCGCCGGCCTCGCAGGCCCGTACGACTTAATTCACGACGACGGGTGGTTCGGGCATCAACCGGCGTACTACGGCCGCGTCGTGGAACTGCTCCGTCCGCGCGGCCTGTGGGTGCTTTCAAACTGGTTCCTGCTGGAGCAGGCGATCACGGGAAATACCACGATGGACTGGGCTCAGTTCGCCGGGCCGCGCTGGGCGGAGGACATCAAGGCGTACGCTCGGGCGCTCACGTCCGACCCGCGGCTTTACGTCTCGTACATCATGCAGCCGTCGTGGGTGGCGCTCGCTGTCAAGCTGCCATGACCACCCCCGCCCCCACCGCCCTCATCATCGAGACTACCGACGATGAAGACTGCCCCATCGACTTCCTGGGCGATACGGCAGACATCGTCTACTTCATCTCTTTCGCCCACTCAGAGCGGTACGGAGCCGACCACCCGCTGGGCAAGGCCGCATCCATCCTCAAACGACAGCTGCGAGTCAACCTGGCGCCCCTACTAAACTTCGCCGACGCGCGCACCGACAACGCGCAAGAGGAGCGGCTGCTGGAAACCCTCTGGCAGGAAGCGCCGCCCCTGGCGCAGGCCGCCCGCGACGCCGCCGACGCGATCGAGGGCACACCTCAGCTGCGCGAGTTGACGGCGGACTTCCCCGAACTGCCCCAGCGCCTCAGGGAGCTGGCGGAGATCGCCGGTTGGGCCGCCGAGCGCGGGGCGAAGGTGCGGCTGACCTACGTTATTTAGACACGTAGAGACGCCCCGGCGGGGCGTCTCTACTCCCGGTACAGCCCGTTTTCCTGGATGTAGCGCTCGACCGCATCCGGCACCAGGTAGCGGATCGACAGGCCCTGCCGCACGCGCTCCCGAATCGCCGTAGCGCTGATCTCGATCAGCGGCATCTTCAGCCACACGACCCGCTCGGGCAGCCCCGGCAGGCCGCGTTCGGCTGTTCCGGCGGCACGCGCTTCGCCCTCCCTGGCGGCCACCGCGATCGTTGCAAGTTGCAGTATGCGCTCTGGTTCGCGCCAGTTGGGCAGGTCCGCCAGCGAGTCCTCGCCCACGACCAAGAAGAGCTCGACGCCGCCTTCTTCCCCCTCCAGTTCGGTCAGCGTCTCCGCCGTGTACGAGGGTCCCGGCCGCTCCACTTCCAGCATCGACACCTCGAATGCAGGGTTCCCCTCGATAGCTAGCCGCAGCATCGCCAGCCGGTGTTCGGCCGCGGCGATAGTTCGCCCGGCCTTCCGCCAGGGCTGCCCCGCCGGGACGAACAGCACCTTGCCCAGCCCCAACTGCTCGCGCGCGGTCTCACCCAGGATGAGATGAGCGATGTGCACCGGGTCGAAGGTGCCGCCCAGGACGCCGAGCTTCTGCGCCACCTCAGTCAGGCCACTCCAGCTCGACACGCCCCAGCCGTATGCGGTCGCCCCGCTTCGCGCCGGCCCTGCGCAGAGCGCGCATCACGCCCCAGCGGCCGAAGCGGCGCCAGAGCTCGGCCCGTCCCTCGTCCTGGTCCACCGGCATCATCTCTGCGAAGGCCACCACCCGCGCGCCCTCCACCCGGAAGGCGCCGTCCTCTCGACAGACACGCACCGGTGTCTCCCCGCCGCGCGCTTCCGGACGCAGCGTCTCCTCCGGCGCCGCCGGCGACCCAGCGGCCCGCTGCCCCGCCTCCGCTACGGCCTTCGCCAGCCTCCCCACCAACTCCTCCACGCCCTCGCCTGTCGCCGCGGAGATGAACAGGGGCTCTACGCCGTTCCTCTTGAACTCCCTCTCTATCTCCGCCTGTCGATCTCGAACCTCCGGGATATCGACCTTGTTCACCACCACCAAGCGTTCACGCTCCGCCAGGCCGTGCCCGTACTGCCGCAGCTCCTCGTTCACAGTTTCCACATCCGTCCATGGATTGGCGGTGCTGCCGTCCACCAGATGCACTATGAGCCGCGTGCGTTCGATGTGACGCAGGAAGTCCAGACCTAGCCCTGCCCCCGCGTGCGCACCCTCGATTAACCCCGGGATGTCTGCCACCACGAACTGCCGCCACTCGCTCTCCACAACCCCCAGCGCCGGTTCCAGAGTGGTGAACGGATAGTCTGCTATCTTAGGCCGGGCCGCCGAAATCGCGCGCAGCAGCGTGGACTTGCCGGCGTTTGGCAGGCCTGCGATCCCCACATCCGCTATCAGCTTCAAGTCCAGCACCAGCCTCGCCTCTTCGCCCTCCTGCCCCTTCTGCGCTATCCTCGGCGCCCTGTTTGTCGACGTCGCGAACCTGGTGTTGCCCCAGCCACCCAATCCCCCTCGCGCGACCACTAGCCTCTCATCCTCTGCCAACAGGTCGCCCACCTTCGTCCTCGAGCCGTCAACAACCTTCCACACCTCTGTGCCCACCGGCACCAGCAGCAGCAGCGTCTGTCCGTTCCGGCCGTGCTTGCCGGACCCCTGCCCATGCTGGCCTCTTTCCGCGCCGTAGATTCGTCTCCTGCCCATCTCCTTCAATGTCCGAACCGACCTATCAGCAACCAGCACCACAGCACCTCCGTCTCCCCCATCACCGCCATCCGGCCCACCCCGAGGCACGAACTTCTCGCGCCGGAAGCTCACGACGCCGTTCCCACCATCTCCACCTCTGCCGACGATCACTACTCTATCGATCATGTATTCATTATAGGAGCGAGACTTGGAAGAGGTAGTGTAGCCGTAGTAGAGGTAGTCCTGTGGGAACTGTCGGTTGGTGCGCTTGCGAGAAGGGGATACAAGTGTGGGTTCGGGTGTGGAATGGGTTAGTCAGTGTGGAGGGGCGCGCGGGGTGCGGGCTGGCGGCCGGGGGTTGTGTTGTGGGGGCGTTGAAGGTGTTGTCAGTTGGAAGCGATGTTTCTGATCTCCGCCAGGTGGAGGCTGAGGCGAGGGTCAGACAGTAGCGCTTTGGCGATCTTCTGTACGCCGTGGATAACGGTGGAGTGGTCGCGGTGGCCGAGGAGGAGTCCTACTTGCTTCAGGGCGAGGTCACCGTCCTCGCGCAGGAGGTACATGGCGACGTGGCGGGCCTCAGCTATCGGTTTGGCGCGGCTTTTGCCGGCGAGGGCGGCTAAAGGGACGTTGAAGTAGGAGGAGACGGCCTGGAGCAGGGCCTGCGGATCGGCGGGGCCCGCCATGGTGGGGGTCAGGGCTGCCAGCGCCTTGGCGGCGACGTCCATACCCAGACGGGCGTTGGTTAGGCGGGCGTAGGCGACGACGCGGTTGAGGGACCCTTCCAGGTCGCGAATGTTGTCGCGGGTGTGGTCTGCCAGGAACTTGGCGACCTCTGCAGGTAGGTCCACGCGCTGCTCTGTAGCCTTGGCCTGGAGGATGGCCAGGCGGGTCTCTTCGTCGGGGGGCTGAATGTCGGCGACCAGCCCCCACTGGAAGCGAGAGCAGAGGCGGCCTTCCAGGCCGGCGATCGCGGAAGGGGCGCGGTCGCTGGCCACCACCACCTGGCAGCCGTTGGAGTGCAGGTCGTTGAAGGTGTAGAAGAACTCCTCCTGGGTGCGGCTCTTGCTGGCGAGGAACTGGATGTCGTCGACCAGGAGGAGCTGGAGGGAGCGATAGCGGCGGCGAAACTCGTCGGCCCTGCCCTGGGCGATGGAGGTTACGAAGTCGTTGGTGAACTGCTCCGAGGTGATGTACATCGGGCTGCGGTTCATCTCGCCGGCGCGCTGGGCGATGGCCTGAAGGAGGTGCGTCTTACCCAGCCCGGGTGTGCTGTAGATGAAGAGGGGGTTGTAGTCTTCGCCGGGCCGCTCGGCGGCGGCGCTGGCGGCGGCCGCCGCCATGCGATTGGAGTCCGCGACGACGAAGGAGCGAAAGGTGTACCTGGGATTCAACCTCTGACGGGAGGCAGGGCTGGAGATGATGGCCTGGGCTGTCGACCCGGAGGCCAGGGGCAACGACTCCTGATGGCCGTTACCGTTGCGCCCGATGATCTCGAATGCGACCTCCATAGGCTGGCCCATAATACCTCCCACTGTCTGAGAGACCAGGCTCTTCATGCGCGTGGCCAGCCACTCTTTGACGAACTCAGATGGCACGCCGACGACGAAGCGTCCGTCTCCCAAACTCAGTCCTTCTGTGTCCTTGAGCCAGGTGTCATAGTTGGGCCGGGTGACGTGGATCTGAAGCTGGCCAAGGGCAGCATTCCAGATTCGTTGGGCAGTAGGATCCGCCATGAAGATCGCCTCCGGTTAAGGTGTTTTGAGGGAGCGGATGGCGGCACTGTAGCACATCCGGAAGCAAGGCAGTCAACGATTTTATGTCAATGTCGCCACCAAGATGCGGTTAGAAGACGGACTTATCGAACTGCCAAAGAAGGAGGTTGTTGGGCCGGTTGCCGGGCCATGATCTGCGCGCATATAATGACCACGCCCCAGGGCGGGAGGTAAGAGTTCCGTGCTTTTGGCGATGGATGTGGGCAATACTAATGTAACTCTGGGCGTCTTCGAGGGGGAGTCCCTGCGCGCCACCTGGCGCTTCGCCACGGACGTGGGCAGGCTGGCCGATGAGTACGGGGTTCTCAGCCTGAGCCTCCTCCACCATGAAGGCCTGTCCCCCGAAGATATTCAGGAGGCGGTCATGGCCTGCGTTGTGCCGGACCTGGAGCCGGTGTTTCACTCCGTTTGCCGCCGTTACTTCAACGTGCGTCCCCTTGTGGTGAGCGCAGGCGTCAAGACCGGGCTGCGCATACTGTACGACACGCCGCGCGACGTGGGCGCGGACCGCGTAGCGGACGCGGTGGCTGCAATGCACGTCTATGAGCCGCCGCTGATCGTCGTCGACTTGGGGACGGCCACCGTGTTCGACGCCATCAGCAAGGACGGGGACTATCTGGGCGGCGCGCTCGCCCCCGGCCTGGGCATCGCCTCAGAGGCGCTATTCCAGCGGGCCGCCAAGCTCTATCGCGTCGAGCTGAGCCGGCCGCGGACGGCGATCGGCCGCAATACGGTCGCGGCCATGCAATCCGGCATCTTGTTCGGCTACGTCGGCCTCATCGAAGGCATCGTGCGGCGCATGAAGGCGGAGCTGGGAGACAGCGCTAAGGTCATCGGAACGGGGGGTTACGCCGAGATCATAAGCAAGGAGACGAACGTATTCGATTCGGTAGATCCTGATCTCACGCTGCAGGGGCTGCGCCTAATCTACGAGCTGAACCGAAGCTGAGTGAGCGATGTATAACCTGACGGACCGCAGCATAGTCCTGGGCGCCACCGGCAGCATAGCGATCTATAAGGCCGTTGATCTGGCCAGCAAGCTGACGCAGGCGGGCGCCAGGGTGGACGTGGTGATGACGCCGGAGGCCACCCAGTTCGTGGCGCCCATAACCTTCCAAAGCGTGACCGGCCGCCGCGTCTATTGGGACATGTGGGACGCTCATGCGGAGATAGCCGAACCGCACGTGGCGCTGGCCCGGGGCGCCGACCTGATGGCCATCGCTCCCGCCACGGCGACTGTCATCGCCCGGCTGGCCTTGGGGCTGGCCGAGGAGATGGTGAGCCTCACGGCGCTGGCCACGCGGGCGCCGCTGGTGGTCTGCCCGGCGATGGACTCGCAGATGTACGAGCACGCGGCCACGCAGGCGCACGTAGAGACGCTACGCCGGCGCGGCGTTCACCTGGTGGGGCCCGAGGAAGGGCGGCTGGCCTCCGGCCAGGTGGGCCGCGGGCGGTTTTCGGAAGTTGAGTCCATCATCGGCAGCATTAGATATGTATTGGGTAAAGGCGGTGACTTAGCAGCAAAAAAAGTCGTCGTTAGTGCCGGCGGGACGCAGGAATCCATCGATCCCGTCCGCTACATCGGCAACCATTCCTCCGGCAAGATGGGGTTTGCCCTGGCGGAGGCGGCGCGGGACCGGGGCGCCGATGTGGCGCTGGTGACGGGCCCGACGGTGCTGCCTGACCCCTACGCTGTAACCGTCCAGCGCGTGCGCTGCGCTGCCGAGATGCGAGACGCCGTGCTGCAGCACTGCGAGGGCGCCGACGCTCTGATTATGGCCGCCGCCGTGGCCGACTACCAACCGCCGGAGGCGCTGAGCGAGAAGCTGAAGCGGCGGGACGCGGAGGGTCTCACCTTGGACCTGGTGCGGACCCCGGACATTCTGGCGGAGGTGGGGCGACCGCCGGGCCTGGTTAAGGTGGGCTTCGCGGCGGAGAGCCATGACCTCCTGGCCAACGCCCGTCAGAAGCTGGAGAGCAAGGGCCTGGATCTGATCGCCGCCAACGATATTACGGCCGAGGGCTCCGGTTTCGGCACGGACACCAACCGGGTGACGCTGCTGGGCAGCGATGGCAGCAAAGAGGAGCTACCGCTGATGCCCAAGTATGACGTTGCCTGGCGTATACTGGACAGGGTGGCGCAGCTGATGGGGGCCAGGGCAAAGTGAGAGCGCAGGGCCGCCCAGGGCGCGCCGAAAAGGAGATGGCAATGTCGGACGGGTTCACTCTTGAGAAGTTCGCTCGGCATCCCTTCTATCAGGAGGTGAACCGCAGACTCGTCGCGCTCACAGACCTGCACCCGGGGCAGCGTGTCATCGATCTAGGGGCCGGCACCGGTGCCGTCACGCGGCTACTGGCGGAGCAGGTGGCGTCTGCGCCGAGGGCTGAGGTTATAGCCGTTGAGCCTTCAGAGACGGCTATCGAGGTGGCCCGCCGCAACCTGGAGAACCTCAGCGGGCCTATTGTCCGCTTCGTCCAGGGAGGCGCCGAGAAGCTTTCGCAGCTGGTCAAGCGGCCGGTGGACGCCATCTTCTTCTGCAACGCTATCCATCTCGTGCGCGAGAAGAGCGAGGTCCTGCAGGAGATCAAGCGCACGCTGCGAGAGGACGGGACGTTCTCTTTCAACACATCGTTCTACCAGGGCGCTGAGCCGCCAGAGGCGGAGCAGTTCTACCGGCGCTGGATGATGCGTGCGCTGCGCGTTCTCAAGACGCGCTACGGGCTGATGCCGGAGCGCACCAAGGTGGAGGCGCGGCAGCGCCTGACCCAGGAGCAGTACGCCGAACTCCTGGAAGAGAACGGCTTCCGTATCCGTAACCAAGAGGTCATGACGGTACAGATGCCGCTGGGCGGGTTCGAAGACATCAGCAAATACAGCCTCTGGATCGAAGGTGTCCTGCCCGGAGTGCCCCTGGCGGCCGGGCGCGACTCGCTAATCGAGGGCGCCAGGGCGGCGTTCCGGGAGCTGGGGCTGAAGACATCGCCCAGGAACTGGCTGCTGGTAGTGGCTAGCCGCGCCTGATTCCCGTTCCGCGACTCGAAGCTAGCATCGCGCAGCACCAACGTTGAGGTTCGTGGTGCGCGTCCGGAGTCCGGGGATCAATGAAGGAGGTCGCCATGCAGGAGATGGGTCATTCGGGAGACGGCATCGTCACCCAGATTCTCGATCGCGTCAAGAACGCCGCGCGCGTCGAGTTGGTGTACGGGGAGTCACGCGAAGTCAGAGGCAGGACGATCATTCCTGTTGCTCTTGTGGCCTACATGTTCGGGGGCGGCGCCGGCAGCGGAGTCTCTCGCCCCGGTAACGGTGCGAGCGAAGACGTGGGTGGTGGCAGCGGCGGTGGTGGCTCCGTGCGAGTCCAGCCCGTGGGCGTGCTGGAGATAACAGAGGATGAGACGCGCCTCGTTCCGATCATCGATTGGACGCGCATCATCACCACGGGTATCACCTTCTTGGGGCTCTGGATGCTTCTGCGGACTCTGACGCGCCGCCGCGGGTAGGTCTAGGCGCGCGGCGCTTCTCGCCACGCGGCGAAGCGCTCTACCAGCGACCGCAGCGTCCGGTCCCGGAGTTCCCGCTGGCCATGCGCGTACAGACGCCGTCGCAGCGCTTCTTTGGCGGCGCGCAGCCCGCCCGCAGTCCCTCTTAGCCGTTCTCGGCCATACCCAGCACGAGGTTTATGAGCGTGCGCGTGGGGATGCCCGTGGAGCCCTTCACCCAAACGCCCTTGTCCTTGTCGGAATCGTCGGTGCCGGCCATGTCGATGTGCACCCAGGGCGTGTCCTCCACGAAGAAGTGCAGGAACTTGGCGGCGTTGATGGCGCCGCCGTTGCGGTTGCCGGTGTTCTTGATGTCGGCCACGTTGCTCTTCAGCCCCTCGCGGTACTCGTCGATGAGAGGGAAGCGCCACATCCTCTCGCCGGAGGCCTCGCCGGCCCTGGTCACGGCGTCCGCCAGCGAATCCTCCGTGGCCATGAAACCGGTGGCGCCGGGCCCGAGCGCGATCTGCATGGCGCCCGTCAGCGTGGCCACGTCGATGATAGGCGACAGCTTCTCGCGCCGGGCGAAGCAGATGGCGTCGGCCAGGACGAGACGTCCCTCGGCGTCGGTGTTGATCACCTCGATCGTCTTGCCGTTCATGGCGGTCAGGATGTCGCCGGGGCGCGTGGCCGAGCCGGACGGCATGTTCTCCGCGGTGGGCACGAGGGCGGTGACGTTGATGGCGGGCTTCAGCTTGCCGATGGCCCACATGGCGGCGATGATCGCCGCGCCGCCGGACATGTCGCCCTTCATCGCCTCCATGCCCGCCGCCGGCTTGATGGAGATGCCGCCGGAGTCGAAGGTGATCCCCTTGCCCAACAGGCCCAGCGTCTGATCGCTCCCCGGCTTGCCCCGGTACTTCATGATGATGAAGCGGGGCGGCTGCGCCGATCCCATGCCTACGCCCAGAAGCGCGCCCATTCCCAGCTCTTTCAGCTGGCCCTCGTGCAGCACCTCGCACTCCAGGCCGGCGTCGGTGGCCAGCGTCTGCGCGCGCTCGGCCAGGGCGGACGGCGGCAGCGCGTTGGCGGGCTCATTAGCCATGTCGCGGGTGTGGTTGGCCGCCTGGGCCAGGATCGTGCCGCGCTCGACCCCGCGGCGGATGGCGTCCAGTTTCGATTCGTCGCGTTCCACCAGCGAGAGGGTATCGATGTCGTTCGAGTTGTCGTCGCTGTTCTGCTTGTAGCGGCGGAAGCGGTACGTTCCCATGAGGGCGCCTTCGGCGATGGCCTGGGCGCAGGCCGCCGCGTCCAGGCCGGCGATACCGGCGCCGTGGACTATGGTGGCGGCGCTGCGGGCCCCGGTACCGCGCGCCCGCCGGAGGGCCGCGCCCATCAGGTCACGGATGACGTTCAATCCGAAGCCGTCCTGCTTGCCCAGTCCGGCAACCAGTACGCGCGGGGAGGGGAGGCGGCCCAGGGTGTGGATCAGCGTGACCTCGTCCTTCTTGCCCTTGACCTCGCCCTCGGCGATGAGCTGGCTGATGCCGCCGCTTAGGGCCTTGTCGACGGCGCCCGTGGCCCCGCCCGGGCTTGTCACGCCTTCGAACAGATTGACGATGATCGCCTTGGCGGGGTGCTGCGCTATGTCGCCAGCTTCGACCTTAATTTCCACGGTTGTCTCCTTGACAGATGGGGATGTGCGCTACTGAGGCACAGAAGATGATAGCCAGCCGGAGGGGCGAGGGTCAAAGGCTGCGGCGTCATTTGACCCGCTCGTCCTACGAGCACCTCTCTCTCGAGGCGGGCAGGCAGGGCGGGCGGGAAGATGCATCCGTCTAACACCAGCTTTGGGATGACGCCCCGACCCGCTCGTCCCACGAGCACCTCCCTCTCGAGGTGGGCAGGCAGGGCGGGCGGAAGATGCATCCGTCTAACACCGGGCTTTGGGATGACGCCCCGACCCGCTCATCCTGAGGCTCTCGTAGGATGAGCGGAACTGAGACACTGCGACGGGAATCCTAGCCGCGAGACAGCCGTCTCTCGGGTGACCGAATAGCCGCGAGCCGGCGCATCTCGCGCCAGGCCCCGGCAGCGAGCGCCAGCTTCTTCCTTCGAGACCAGTGGTTG
>JBGPMY010000032.1:0-11440 GCA_041487235.1 Dehalococcoidia bacterium | reverse complement strand
GCTCCACGATGCTGCGCTTTCACACGCAGACGGGCGGCGCCACCCTTACGGCCCAGCAGCCCGAGAACAACATCGTCCGCACGGCGATCCAGGCGCTGGCCGCCGTCCTGGGCGGCACCCAGTCCCTGCACACCAACTCCATGGACGAGGCGCTGGCGCTGCCCACCGAGAAGGCGGTGCAGATCGCCCTGCGCACCCAGCAGGTGATCGCCTACGAGTCCGGCGTCGCTGACGTCATCGACCCGCTGGCGGGATCGTACTACGTGGAGAAGCTGACGGACCGCATCGAAGAGGAAGCGACGAAGTACCTGGACCGGATCGAGGACCTGGGGGGCTCTTTGCGCGCCATCGAAGTGGGCTTCCAGCAGCGCGAAATCCAGGAGGCCTCCTATCGCACCCAGATGTCGATCGATGACGGGCGTCGCATCGTCGTCGGCGTCAACCAGTTCCGGACGGACGAGGAAGAGACGCCGGAGATATTACGCGTGCGCCAGGAGGTGGTGAAGCGCCAGATCGAGCGCCTGAACCGGGTGCGCGCCGAGCGCGACAACGCCAAGGTGGAGCAGTTGCTGGGCCTGCTGGACGAGGCGGCGCGCTCCGAAGCGAACCTGATGCCGGTGCTTATTGAATCCGTGGAGAACTACGTGACGATCGGCGAGATCTGCGACGTGCTGCGCGGCGTCTTCGGCGAGCAGCGCGAGTTCATGGTCTTTTGATCCGGCCGGACCGGTGAAAAGGGAAGGAGTGTGAGCTGTGAGCCGGGACGAGATCCTGGAGACGCTGGACAGGGAGTTCGACTCGCTGATGGGCTCGGTCGAGGGGCTGAACGACGAGCAGATGCTGAAGCCCTGGTACGGCGACTGGTGCGTCCGCGACATCCTGGCGCACGTCGCCGGCTGGCATTGGGAGATGTCGAATGCGTTTCAGCGCATCGCCCGCGGCGAGCGTCCCGTCCCCGAGGGCGTGGACTACGGCGATAGCGACACCTGGAACGCCCGCTTCGCGCAGGCTCAGCGCGATACGCACCCTGATGAGGTCATGGAGGACCTGATCGCCAGCAAGGCGGCGTTCGTGGCGGCGGCCCGGCAAGTCCCGGAGGACCGTTTCGAGGAGGGACGCGCCGCCTATCGCATCCTGTTCGGCACCGGCATCGACCACTACCGCGAGCACTATCCGCCCATCCGCGAGTGGCGGCAGAGAGAGGGGCTATGAGAAGAGGCGGGTGCCCAAACTCCGTCGATCTGAACCCTATGGTACGATAGGTTTGCCCTGTGCCGGACGGCAAGAAGCTACGTGGTCTTCGCTGGCGGGATGTTGTCAGGGGACTCCGCAAAGCGGGATGGCTGGACAGTGCAAGAAGTGGTAAACACTTCGGGATGGAGAGCCCGGATAAGCAGGCGTCAGAATAACCATTCCGATACATGGTGGCAGGGATATGCCCGTGAAGACCGTCCTTTCGATAGTCAAGGCCGCTGGTCTGACAGTAGGGGAGTTTGAGGGGTTGATCTGAGCCATGGGCCAAGTAGAGTACACGGTCATTCTCGAGCCCAATCAAGACGAGCCGGGATACACTGCCACGGTCCCCGCTCTGCCGGGTTGCATAAGCCTTGGTGCGACAAGAGAAGAGGCGTTGGAAAACACTAAAGACGCCATTCTCCTGTGGATTCAGATGGCGCGGAAGAAGGGCGAGGAACTGCCAAGAGATTTCACAGTGGTGTTGAAGGTCTCCATCGGAGTGTAGTTGTGTGATCGAGAAGATCCACCACGTCGGCATCGCTGTGCACAGCCTGGACGAGGCGCTCAAGTTCTACCGCGACACGCTGGGCCTGCATGTCCACGTCTCCGCTGAGGTGCAGGACCAGGGCGTGAAGGCCGCGCTGCTAACGATCGGCCGGAGCGAGATCGAGCTGCTGGAGCCGCTGTCCGCGGAGTCCGCCGTCGGCCGCTTCCTGGAGCGCAAGGGCGAGGGGTTGCACCACATCTGCTTCCAGACGCCGGACGTCGATGCGGAACTGGAGGGACTCAAACGGAAGGGCGTGGAGCTGGTTGACCAGAAGCCACGGCGGGGTCTGGCCGGCATGATCTGCTTCCTGCACCCCAAGGCCAGCAGTGGCGTTCTTGTGGAGCTGGCCACGCCGGTAGGCTAGAGTGATGACGCATTTCAAGCGAATAGACCACGTCGTTATCGCAACGGGAGACCTGGACGCCGCCGCGCAACTGTGGGAACGGAACCTGGGTCTGAAACCAGACGCAGCAGTGGAGCGGCCCATGGGCGCCGGCTTCAAGGTGGCTCGGCTGCCCATCGGCGACGCCTTTCTGGAGCTGGTGCAGCCCGTCGCCAAAGAGGGCCGCTTCTACCAGCAGTTCCAGGAGCGCGGCGAAGGGATGTTCTCCCTCAGCATCGAGGTGGAGGAGCTGGGCGGCGCCATCGGCTTCCTGCAGAGCAAGGGGGTCCGCGTCTCGGAGCCGGAGCCCGGCATCTGGCCGGGCAGCCGAGTGGCCCGCATCAACCAGCGGTACACGCACGGCGTATCCATCCAACTGATCGAGCGGAAGTAGGCCAGGTCAGGGCAGAAGCCCGCGAGTTGCCTGAGCTGTCGTACTTTAGCAAACGCCGAGATTCCCTTTGGCTACGCTCAGGCCAGGCTTCGCTTCGCTCAGAGTGACGGAAGGGCCGGAATGGCTCGTGCGCGCGTTCACACTGCGAGTAGTCGCGAAGCCTGCGCCCACATTTCTCCTGTCTCCGGTCTCGTATATAATGCGGCCCAGGAGGTCGCCCTTCGAGATGACGCAGGAACCCTTCGACTCTGCTCAGGACAGGCGCAAGATCAAGATAATCATCGCCAAACCCGGGTTGGACGGTCACGACCGCGGCGCCAAGGTCGTAGCCCGTGCCCTGCGCGACGCCGGCTTCGAGGTCGTGTACACGGGCATCCGCCAGACCCCGGAGATGATCGCCGAGACTGCCCTCCAGGAGGACGCGGACGTCATTGGCCTCTCGATACTGTCGGGGGCGCATCTGGAGCTGTTCCCGCGCGTGGTGAAAGAGCTGAAGAGGCGCGGCATGGACGACGTAGTCCTGTTCGCCGGCGGCATCATCCCTCGAGACGACATTGCCCAGCTAGCGAAGATCGGCTTCAGCGGCATCTTCGGGCCGGGCTCCTCCACACACGACATCATCGACTGGGTGCGCAAGAACGCCCCCGCTAAGGGGGCGGCCAGCCGGTCGTGACCCTTAGCCGCGGCTCAGGACAGGCCTCTGAGCTGGTCCGTCGTCTCCTCGGCGGCGACAGGCGGGCCCTGACCAGGGTCCTCACTTTTGTCGAGAACGGGTACCCTGAGGGCCGCGAGGCGCTGCGAGAGCTATTCCCGCACAGCGGGCGGGCGCATATCGTCGGCGTCACCGGGCCCACTGGCTCTGGCAAGAGCACGCTGGTCGGTGCGCTGGCCCGCGAGTACCGCAGGCGCGGCCGCACGCTGGGTATCGTCGTCGTCGATCCCACCAGCCCCTTCTCCCACGGGGCTCTCCTGGGTGATCGCATACGGATGCAGGACCTCACGACTGATCCTGGCGTGTTTATCCGCAGCATGGCGACTCGCGGCGCCCTGGGCGGGCTGGCCGCCGCTACCAACGACGTAGTGACAGTGCTGGACGCCGCTGGGAACGAGCTCATTCTGGTGGAGACTGTGGGCGCCGGCCAGGACGAGGTGGAGATTGCGGACACCGCCCACACCACGGTGGTGTTGAGCATGCCCGGCGCCGGAGACGACATGCAGGCGATCAAGGCGGGCATACTGGAGATCGCTGATATTCTGGTGGTGAACAAGGCGGACCTGCCGGCGGCGGAGAGCGTCTTCAAGCAGCTGCATATCTTTATGAGCCTGGACAAGAACGAGGGGTGGCAGGTGCCGATCCTGAAGACGGCGGCGCACAAGGAGCAGGGGATCGGCGAGGTGGCGGACGCCATCGATAAGCACCGCGCCTATCTGGCTGATTCCGGACGGCTGGAGGAGATGCGACGCCACCGCGCGCGGCGACAGCTGCTCTCGGTCACGCAGGCGATCCTCCTGGGCAGGGTCGTCGATTCCGCCAACCGCCGCATAGAGCAGCTGGTGGAGGCGATCGCCAGGCGGGAGATGGACCCCCACACGGCGGCGGAGAGCCTGATCGAGACTGCCGGCCGCTAGCCGCGGACGTTGGTCTCTTGGAACACGCCGCCGGGGTTGTACCTGTAGAGCCAGGCGGGCAGGAAGTGGCCCATCTGCTGCCACCAGACGCCCTGCAGCGTTGCGCAGGCGGACTCGCTAGTGCCCTCACTGGCCGCCAGGTCGGAGGCGATGCAGAAGCCGTTGTGCACCGACCAGACGTCCTGCGCGCCCGTGAAGCCCGAAGGCGCGCTTGCGCCCGACCAGACCGAGGACAGGTAGAAGACGCCCATCAGCCGCCAGCCGCTGGGACCCGGGCCGTACACCAGCCCCTCCGGTTGTAGTGGATCGAACGACGTGTCCACGCGCGCAGAGTTGACGAAGTAGGCGCCGCGGCCGGGGATGTACTGGGTCACCTGCTTGAAGCCGTCCGCCTGGGCAAGGTTCACGTCGCGGTAGCGCTCCGTGGCCTTCACGGCGTCGATCAGTTCGCTTTGGGCGGAGAGGCAGGACAGGCCGAAGATGGGCTTGAGGGCCAGCACATCGCTGATATCGATGACGTCGTTGGCGACTAAATCGAGCCGCCTGGGAACGGGCGGCACGTGGCCGCCGAAGACGGGCTTGAGGAAGAGCACGTCGCTGATGTCCAGCAGGCCGGTGTGGTCGAAGTCGGGCGGCCAGGCGTCGTGCCCCGAGTTGTCCGGGCAGCTGTCGAGGGTGTCTGTGCCCAGGAGTGTCTCCTGCCTGTCGCTGTATCCGTCGTTGTCGTCATCCGGATCGCAGGCGTCGCCGGCCCCGTCGCTATCGCGGTCCTCCTGCAGCACGTTAGCGATCGTGCGGCAGTTATCGATGGCGTCCTCCCAGCCGTCGCCGTCGGCGTCCGGGCCGACCGAAGGCGGAGAGGCGATACCCCCGCTAAAGCTCAGCGGCGGGCATGGGTAGCGGTAGTTCAGGCACACGACGCTGACAGCGTCTGTCGGGGGCACAGACGTCACGCATGGCGTACCGGAGGTATACTTGCCCATAACGGTGACCGTGCCGCTAAAGGGATCGAACTGGCATTGGTCCGCGGCGTGGTCGTACAAACCCATCATGTTGCCCACCTCGTTCAAGGCTCTAGCGACCCGCCCACCTAAGCTGGGCATCTGCAGGAAGGAGTCCGTATAGTAGACCACGCCGACGCTTATCTTGCCAGGGAAGTCAGGGTGGCTGGGCGGGAACCGGACGATTTGGCTACAGGTGGGTTGGCTTCCGCAGATTGAACCATCGTCTTTTGCGATAAGCAGTCCCGGCGTAGTGAATCCGCACTGTCCGCCGCTGAAGAAGCGGGTGTCCATAGAAGATACGGAGTCCATGGCCCCCTGCCAGCTCTGGAGTGCGGTCACCCACTCGGGCGGTTGTTCTCCCCCAGTGCACCAATAGTAGTACAGGGTATGTGAGCCCGACTGCTCCAGGTCAGGCCAGACCAGCCCGGTCGGGTGGCAGGCGAGCGCGAACACCCCAAGCGTCACCGCTCCCAACGAGAGCCCGAGACGAGGCCCCATTAGCGGAGTCCGTCTACTTGGCCTAGGAACCTGTCGAAGGCGGGTTTATCTGTCGCAGTGATCTTACTCTTCATCAGAGCCCCGGAGTCGACGTCAATGGACACCTCCGAGTCGCACGTGCTGACCAAGAGGACGTTCGAACTGGCGAAGAGGTAGGAGACCAGCATGCCCGCACGGCTGTCTGGCGGTCGGTATTGGACCTTCGACACCTTGATCTTTTCCTGCGCCTGCGGGCGGGTGTCCGTCACCGGCCAGGCCGGAACGCTGGCGTCGAGCGGACCGACTCGCAATCCCGCGAGCACCTGCCCGATACGCTGCTCATCCCCAGACGTTTGATAGTGCTCGCCCAACACAGCGCCGGTCTTCGGGTCGATGACCACGCTCGATGGCAGTTTGTCGGGCGGGCCGGTAACGGATTCGACCACGCCCGCCTCGCCCTTCGGACGCTCGGCCTCGACCATCAGAACTTTTGTTAGTCTTCCCTGAGGCGACGGCCGTTCGGTCGCGTAGGCTATGAACCCTGGTGGGACGTGCACCGAAACATCGCAGAAGCTATAATCCTGGACCTGTCCTGCGGCCTCCTGCACCAGGGAACCAGGGCCTTCGTGCCAAGGCTGCGCCATAACCAGAGCAGCCACAACCGCGGTGGCTACCGCCAGTGGGATTCCCACCCGCAACGATCGCCTCATGGCTATCCCTCCCTAGTCCAGCAAAGGAAGCGTTGTATGCCCTTGAGCTGGTTTGATCACCATCAGCGTACTCGTGTCGTGGGGAAAGTCAAGGTGTTCGCGAGGCGAAGCGTGTGGCTAGCCTTCGCCGCGCAGCTCTTTGCGCTGCACCCAGCGCATGCCGTCCGGCGTCACCACCAGCACGTCGATGGGCCCGCCCACGGAGGGAAAGCGAGGCTCGAAGCGCATCGTGTCGATGGTCGTGCGGATGAGGTGGACGGCGTAGTCCACGGCGTCCTGCAGGGGCATCGCCGGGAAGAGGGGCAGGTAGTTGGGATCGATCAGCCGGTTGGCGACGAGGGCGTCGCCGGCGCGGGTGATGCCGTACTGCACCTTGCCCTCTTCGCCGGCGTTGACGCGCCGCATGCCGGGCTCTCGCACCGTATGGCCAACCAGCACGTAAGGGGCGCTGGTCTTGTTCTCCTGTCGGTAGCCGGCCACGTGATATCCCACGGCCACGCCCGGGAAGTTGGTCTGGCAGTACTGGAGGAACTTCTCGGCCACAGAGACGACATCGTCCTCGGGCGTGATCGCCTCTTCCTCGAAGCGGTGGACGTGGCTGTCCACGGGCTGGTTGTTGATGACGCCGGCGTCGTAGACGCTGACGCCGACACCCACGCTGCGCAGCTCCACCACCTTGTAGGCGTTATCGGAGAGGACCAGCTGCTGCTGCACCCGCGTCTTCTGCTCGCCCTCTGCGCGGTCTTCGCTGCGCTGGACGCTCATGCGCGAGTCGGCGGCCATGACGATGCCGCTGGGGACGTACACAGTGACGACGAGAGACATGCGAGAACCTCTAGCGTCCTTCCCTGGAAGGATAGCCGATGCGTCGCCTCGCGCCAAGCAACAGTCACGCGCCGGGCGGGGCCGTCTGTTAGGCTATAATGTTCGTGGCCGCGGCCTTATTGGTCTAAGCCGGTTATCCAATGTACATACCTGTCATAATCGACACGCCTGCCCTCGCCGCGCAGGAAGACACGATCAATATAGGTGGCCTTGGCGCGGAGCTGGCGGCCATCATCCTGGTCGTCAGCCTGCTGACGTTCGCTCTGGTCAACGCTGTGGAGATCGCCATGGTGAGCGTGAGCCGCATCCGTGTCCGGCACTTGGCAGACCAGGGGAACCCCGCAGCCAAGGCGATCGAGCGCATCCAAGCGCACCAGGAGCGGTTCTTCTCATTCGTGGTGCTCCTCCAGAGCCTATCCGTGATCCTGACATCAACGATGGGGAGTTTCCTGGCGCTGGAGGCTGTGGGCGGCGTGACCGGGTTCATCGTGGGTACCTTCGTGATGACAGCGATCATCGCCCTCTTTGGTGAGGTGACGCCGAAGGTGCTGGGCGCCCACGCGCCGGAGCGCTTTCCGCTGTTCGCGGCGCGTCCGGTGGAGGGGTTGCTGTGGCTGATGCGGCCCCTGGTGATCCCGCTGGCCGCTGCGCCCACTTACGTTTCGCGCATCCTCTTCGGAGAGCGGGCAGGCGTGGCCCATACGGTCAGCGAGGCTGAGCTGCGAATGCTGATCGATATCGGCGCCGAGTCGGGCGCTGTGGAAGAGGCGGAGGCAGAGCTGCTGGAGCGCGTCTTCCACTTTGGCGACCGGCGCGTGAACGAGATCATGGTGCCCCGCACAGAGGTCGTCTGGCTGGCCAGGGGGGACTCCGTGGGCAGCTTCTACGAGACGTTCGCCGGCAGCCCGCACACCCGCTTCCCTGTCTTCGAGGAGACGCAGGACAACGTCGTGGGCATCGTCAACATCAAGGATGTGCTGCGTGGCATCGCTGACGGACAGCTGACTAACGACTCCTTAATCGACCTGGCGATGCGGCCGGCGCTTTTCGCGCCCGAGACCAAATTCGTGGGTGCGCTCTTCTTCGAGATGCAGCGCAGCGGGCACCAGATGGCGATCGTTGTCGACGAGTATGGCGGCACGGCTGGCGCCGTCACCCTGGAGATGCTACTGGAGGAGCTGGTGGGGTACGTCAGCGACGAGCTCCGACGTCACGAAGAAGAGTTCGTCACGGTGGACGATCGGACGTTCCAGATCGACGCTGGTATGACGATCCACGACGCCAACGAAGAGCTGGAGCTGGCATTGCCGGAAGGCGACTACGAGACGGTGGCTGGATTCGTCCTCAGCCACCTCGGTCATATCCCTGCAGTGGGAGAGCAGTTTACGTTCAACGGTCTGCGCATCGCTGTCACTAAGGTCCTCGGCCGCAAGGTGGAGGAAGTGACGGTGACCCGCCTGTAAGGCCCGAGTGAAGGTACAGCGGCTCCGCTGTCGCTACCGCGTCGCCGCCTCAGCCTCATCGCTCAGTCAGCGGGAGTTGGTGCGCGCCTGGGAGATGGCCGTACAGGCTGCGGGCCTCATCCTCGCGTATTCCGAGGGGAAACGGCCCGCCTCGCAGATCGCCGTGGCGGCGCCGCTTCCCCTTAACGTGACCTCCGACTGGGAGCTGGTGGACGTCTTCCTGAGCGAGCGGACCGAACCCGGCATGGCCCTGGCGCGCGTTTCAGCGAGCTTGCCCGAGGGCATCTCGCCGGTAGCCGTCGAAGAGGTCGGGGTCTCCGCCCCTTCCCTCCAGTCGCAGCTGCGCTGGGCCGAATACGGGGTGACGATCCCGGCGGGCGGTCTCACCAGAGAGAGCGTGCAGCAGGCGATCGACGGCCTGTTGCGAGTCGACAGTCTGCCGGCTGAATACCGGCGCGAGACCCGCGTGCGTCAGTACGACCTGCGACCGCTGGTCCTTGATCTGCGCCTTGAACGAGAAGGCGAAGGTTGTCTGGAAGTGGCGATGCGGCTGCGCGCCGAGCCAGAGAGGACCGGCCGCGCCGACCAGGTGGTGGCGGCGCTGGGTCTGCCTGAGGCGCAGCATATCCACCGGCGTCGCCTGTACCTGGAAGAGGCGCAGGCGGCTGTCCTGGCGTACCGCAGGATGGGTCAGGTGGAGGATTGATCGACGGCCCGTGATCTTGTTCCTTGTCCGCCACGGCGAAACGGAGTCCAACCGGCAGGGCCTGGCCCTGGGCCGGGCGGACGTTCCGTTGAACGAGCGCGGCCGCTGGCAGGCCGGGCGGCTGGCGGAAGCGCTGGCCGGCGAACCACTGTCGAACGTCTACTCCAGCCCACTCCTCCGTACGCTGCACACGGCGGAAGCGATTGCTGAAAAGCATGGGATGGAGGTCCAGATCGAGCCGCGCCTCATCGAGATGGACATCGGCGAAGCGGATGGGATGACGTTCGCCGAGGTGCGGGCTCGCTTCCCCGGGCTGCTGGAAGCCTGGGCCGGGCCCGATGGCCCGGAGAGGGCGATGCCCGGCGGCGAGCGGCTGCTGGACGTGCAGCAGAGGGGCTGGAAGACCGTACAGCAGTTGGCGTCGGTGCATCCGGAGCAGTCGGTCTGCGTGGTCACCCATAACTTCGTCATTCTCTCCATCCTGGCGTCCGCTCTGGGTGTCGATCTGGCTCACTTCCGCCGGCTGCGGCACTCCGTCGCCGCCGTCAGCGTGCTGGATATCCGAGCGGACCGCGCCCGCCTGCAGCGGCTGAACGACACTTGCCACCTGGAGGACGAGGGCTAACCCAGCGCCGCCGCTGGCGTTCTACGTATTGCTTACGCCGTGACCCAGTTGTAAGATTGCGCCAATAGGGAAAATGTCTAAGCGCTTGCCGAGAATCTCCAGTGGGCGTGTCGTCCTGGCTGTGACGGCGCTCATCGTCGTCTACTTTCTGGTGGCGGGTGCCTTCAATGCCCTGCGCTCTCACCAGCTGCGGCAGGAAGAGGGAAGCTTGCAGGCCGATATCCAGGGGCTGCAGGCCCAATATCAGCGCCTGGGTGCCTTGAAGGAGTACCTCAACTCCGACGAGTATATCGAGGCGGTAGCCCGGGAGCAGTTAGGGCTGGTGCGCGAGGGGGAAACCGCGTTCGTGGCCATCGCCACGGCGCCGTCACCGACGCCGGCCCCAGGTGAGAACGACCAGGGGCTCTGGTGGGACGTGCTTATCCGCTGAGCGCCCGCGGGCAAGGCTGGTCAAGAAGCGATACAATCAGGGCGCGCCCGCACTCATCTCGTTGTGATGGTCAGCGCGTGATGGTCATGGCCAGGCGCAGGCACCCTGTGCAGGAGCCGGCGTTGCGGCTCCGCTCCACACCTTTTACCCGAAGGATAGAACGGCGCGTCCTGGAGTTCATCCGGAGTCGCCATCTGTTGACGGTCGGCGAGCGGGCGCTCCTGGCGGTCTCGGGCGGGCCGGACTCCTCGGCGCTGCTGGTTATCCTCTCGCGACTGAGGGAGGAACTTGGGGTTCAGATCACAGTCGCGCACTTCGACCACATGCTGCGCAGCCGAAAGGAAGCCGCCGCGGACCTAGCGTATGTTCGGGGTTTGGCTGCGGCCCTTGAACTACCGCTGGCGTGCGGTCGTGGCGATGTGGCAGGGCGGGCGCGACGCGAGGGTCAGTCTGTGGAGACCGCCGCCCGTGCGCTGCGCTACGGATTCCTGAAGCGAGAGGCGAAGGCGCACGCGGCCTCAGTCGTCATGCTGGGCCACACCCTGGACGACCAGGCGGAGAGCGTTCTGCTCCACATCATCCGCGGCAGCGGCCTGGATGGGCTGGCCGGCATGCGGCCGCGGTCGCCGTGGCCCTTCGGTCGCGGGCCGGACGTAGCCCGCCCGCTGCTGGCGCTGGGGCGCGAGGAGACAGAGCGATACTGTCGCGACGTGCAGCTCCAGCCCAAGCAGGACCCCACTAACGAGTTGCTGATCGCGACGCGAAATCGGGTGAGGCATGAGGTTCTACCGGCGCTGCGGGCCCTCAACCCGCGTGTCGGAGAAGCGCTGGCCAGGCTGGCGGAGGCCGCCGCCTCGGATGTCGATTACCTGCGGGACGCCACCGAGGAGAAGTGGCGCCGGCTGGCGAAAGTCACGCGCGATGAGGTGTCCTTCCCGCGCCGGGCGTTGTCGGCGCTGCCGCCGGCGCTGGTCGCCCGGCTTGTGAGGCGCGCCGTCGCTGAGCTGCTCGG
>JBGPMY010000031.1:0-11613 GCA_041487235.1 Dehalococcoidia bacterium | reverse complement strand
CGTTCCCGCTCGCCTGCTCACCGATTTCGTGACTTCCCTGCCCAACGAGCGCATAGACCTGACCGTGGCCGGGCGCGCCCGTCAACTACACATCAGCTGCGCCCGCAACGAGGCCACGATGGCCGGTATGGACGCCGATGACTTCCCGCCCGTGCCTTCCGTCGCGGACGGCCTCTCGCTGAAGCTGGACGCCAAGGAGTTCCGGCGGGCCATCTCGCAAGTGGAGTTCGCCGCTGCGTCTGACGACACGAGGCCGGTGTTGACCGGTATCCACACCCTGGCCGAAGACCGCGAGCTGACGCTGGCCGCCGCCGACGGCTTCCGCCTGGCTGTTCACAAGCTGCCTCTGGACCAGGAAGTGCCGGAGCGCGTGGAGGTGATCATCCCCGCGCGGGCCCTGCGCGAGCTGGTGCGCCTGGCCGGTGAGGAGGAGGACCCGCTGGAGATGGCGTTCAACGCCGGCCGCTCTCAGGTGCTCTTTCGTCTGAAGACGGCGGAGCTTGTAGCCACGTTGATCCAGGGCACGTTCCCCAACTACAGTCAGCTGATCCCCCAGTCCTACACCAGCCGCGCCACCATCGATATGCGCCAGTTCCTGCAGGAGACGCGCATCGCCAGCATCTTCGCGCGGGACGGGGCGGGGATCGTGCGCCTGCAGCTAGAGCCGGGCGAAGACGCGACGCCGGGCAAGATGACGATATCGGCGCGGGCGGAGGAGATCGGCGAGCACCGCGGGGAGATCGACGTCACCATGGAGGGCGAGCCCGCCAAGATCGCCTTCAACAGCAAGTACTTGCAGGAAGTGCTCCAGGTCCTGGAGGGCGGCCAGGTAGCGTTGGAGACCAGCAGCCCCTCCAGCCCGGGCGTCCTGCGCCCCATCGGCACCAGCGACAACTATGTGCACGTGGTGATGCCCATGTTCGTGCAGTGGTAGCTCGCCGGATGACTTCGTATCATTACCTTCTGCAGTCAGGCGGAACGGTAGGAAAGGGCTCGGTTAGGCAAGAAGAGGAGGGCAAGCGATGGACAAAGTAGAAAGCACAAACAGGGGAGCGCTCCGCATCCGGCCCCACGTATTGGGGGGCCTAATGCTGCTGCTGGCCTTGGCAGTCGTGGCTGCCTGCGGCGGTGGAGATGACGTTACGAAAACCGCTGGCCCTACGAACCAACAGCAATCGACAACGACGGCGGCAGCTGCGTCCCAGCCGGGAGCAAACGCCGGGTCGTTTGACGCGTGCAGTTTGTTGACGAAGAATGAGGTAGAGGCGGCCCTCGGAGAATCTGTACAGGACCCGCAGTCATTTTCGACTGGCTCGCAGGACGTAGGGCCAGGCGTAACGGTTTCTGTGTCCGCCTGTGACTATAGTTCCCCCACAACGGTTCATTCTGTGAACCTGAGCGTTTGGATCGGCTCCGACGCAATAACCCAGGCGATCGACCAGTTGGTATGCCAGCAAAAGGATCGGCTACAAGGGCTTGGCGACGTTGCCTGTTGGTATGACTCCAGCCACGACGAGCTGCAAGTCGCAAAGGGGGGTGCGTTTCTGGACATCACCACGAGCGGGGCCACCGAGGGGCCAATACAGACGCTTGCCCAGAAAGCCCTCGACCGGTTGCCTTAGGTTCCGTCGGGAACTTGACATCGGAGGGGCGCTTGAGATGAGCCGGCCGTCGCGGCAGGGCGTCCTGCGCCCCATCGGCACCAGCGACAGCTACGTGCACGTGGTCATGCCGATGTTCGTCCAGTGGTAGGGGCGGCCGCCCGTAAGTTCGCGTGAAAACAAGAGGGGGCCGGCTACCCGGCCCCCTTTCTTGATGCCGTTCTGGCGGGTTAGTCTTCGCCGACTCCCAGGACCGCTCCGCTCGATGCGTCAACCTTGACGTCCTGACCACCGATTTCGACGTTGAACGCCAATTTGCCCTGGTGGTCCTCCAGGTCAATCTCGCCGACGTCGCCGCTGGCACTGCCTTGCGCTGCGGCTATCGCCTGATCGACCGTTATCGAAGCCTGCGGAAGCAGGTCCTTGCCGTCGTCGATCTGCCCGGGCGCCGCCTTCGCCTCGTTCGTGCCGTCCTCGCTCTGGCCCTGTGCGCCGCACTGCTCTTCGACGTTGTCGGTGTCAGGACCGCTCTTGGCCTCCGTGGCGTCGGCGCCAGCGGTCGTGGGGTCTGAGCAAGGGACTGTCGTATCGGTTCCGGCGTCGTCCGCCGCCTCGCCGTCGTTCCCATCCTGCTGGTCGCACTCGTCCTTGACGTTGTCAGTGCCGGGCGCGGAATTGGCGCCCTCGGCTGCGTTGTCCGCCTCGTCCTGCGCGTCGCAGGTCTGCCCTGCTGGCGTCGGGTCGGGTCCGCCGGCCGAGGTTAGGCGCGAGGCCATCGTCACTCCGGCCCCGGCGAGCGCCAGGATCGCCACAAGAGCCAGCACCCAATACATTCTTTTCGCGAGTGTCATTGTTTTCCTCCGTTCCGGTTCTCCACGTCTTCCCTCTGACCTTAGAGTAGCATGCGAAGATGAAGCGCGCGTGAACTGGCCGTTAAGAAGCGGGTGCTCTTGGCGATGGCAGACCCGTCATTACTGGATGACTAGGGAGGTCTGCGCCGACGCCCCGTTGCACGTTACGGTGGCAGTCCCGGTGCCGGCGGGGCGCGTACCAGCCGAAATCAGCCAGGTCCATGAAACAGTGCCGTCGCTGCCTGCGGTCTGTGGAGTCAGTCCCGGCGCTGTGCTGACCTTTCCTGATGGATGCTTGTAGACGATGGAGCACGACGCCCCGGCGGATGTCTGAGCTGTCAACGTAGCCATACCACCTAGAGCGACTGGCGATGTCACGGATGTGATCGCGATCCCCTCGGCCACCGATAACTGAGGGCTAGAGGAGCTGCCCTGGCTCGCGGCGCTGGTCCCGGTCACCGATGGGCCGGTCGCAGCGGGTGAAGCGCCCGCCGATGGTGACGACGCAGCCGCCGGACGACTGGCGATCGAGGTCGTGGTGGCGACGTTGGAGCCGTCGTCACCGCAGGCCAAGCCAGCCGCCGCGATAATCACCAGCACAGCGCCAAGCAGGGGCACCTTCATCGCAGAACACCTCCACTGCATCGGGGTTATCTCGAACGCTAGCAGCGCCAGATGAAGCTGGGATGAAGAAGAGCGGGGGCTTGCGGGCTACGTCGGCAGGCGTAGGGTGAACGTGGATCCGGTACCCGGCGTGCTCTCGACCGAGATGGAGCCCCCATGCGCCTCAGCGATCCAGCGGCAGATGCTGAGGCCCAGGCCGGTGCCCCCTTCGGCACGGCTGCGGGCCTTGTCCACTCGGTAGAACCGGTCGAAGATGCGCGGGACTTGTTCGGGAGGGATGCCGGCGCCGGTATCGCGTACCCGCAGTTCCATGGAGCCGTCCCGGCTGGCCCAGCCCACCGTGACCTGACCTCCCTTTTCTGTGTACTTGATGGCGTTGTCCAGCAGGTTCAGGAGAAGCTGAAGGAGGAGGTCCTCGTCGGCCTCGAGAGTTGCCGAGGGGGCTGTCGCAACTTCAAGGGCGACTCCGCGCTCCTCTGCCAATGGCCGCACCTGCTCGACGACGCTGGCCACCAGGCCCGCCAGGTCCACCCGCTCCTTAGCGATAGGTATCTGACCGGCGTCGGCGCGGGCCAGGGTCAGCAGGCTCCCGACCAGCCGGATCAGTCGGTCTACCTCCTCGTTCACTGTCCCGAGCACCTCGCGGTATGTTTGCGGGCTCCGTTCCCTGCTCAGCGTCACCTCCACCTGGCCCTTGATAGACGTGAGGGGAGTGCGCAGCTCATGGGAGGCGTCGGCGGTGAACTGCCGCTGCCGCCGGAAAGCTTCGTCCAGGCGGGCGATCATGTCGTCGAAGGTATGAGCCAGACGGCCGAGTTCGTCGTCCGGCAGCCGGAGGTCGAGCCGCCGGCTGAGGTCCTCGGCCGATATGCGGCGTGCAATGCGAGTGATCTGGTCGATGGGCGCCAGCGCCCGCCCGGCCAGAAACACCCCGCCAAAACTGGTGGCACCCAGAGTGACCGGGTAGGCCACGGCGATAATGAGGAGCAGTATTCGGAGCGTGTCCGAGACATCGCTCTCGGAGAGCCCTACCTCGAGGGCGCCCACCACGCTGCCGCCGCGGCGCACCGGCAAAGTCCTGACCCGCATGTTCTGATCCCCCACCTTCACGCGGCGGACCGTCGTCTCACCCTGGAGCGCAGCCTCTACGGTCTTCTGGTCGACAGAGGGACGGTCAGCCTGCGGACTATCGTCGAAGGTCAGGCTCCCCGTAGCGTCATAGACCCGGGTGAAGTGCTCGCCCTCATTGGGGTCGAGAACCAGTTGCTGCGTCTCGAGTGTGGGGCTCCCGTCCTGGTAGTCGATAGTGTCCAGGGCGACGCTGGCGCGGTTCTCCAGGGAGTCATCAAGGTTCCCGTACAGGCTTGTGCGCAACGCGAGATAGACGCCGGCGCTGAACCCGGCAAGGATGACGGCCAGAAACAGGACGTACCACAGAGTCAGCCGGAAACGTATGGAATGAAAGATGGGCATGCCTAATCCGCTTGTCTGGGCGAGATCCGGTAGCCGGCGCCGCGGACGGTCTGGATCAGCTTTGTGGGGAACGGGTCGTCGATCTTTCTGCGAAGGTTGCGGATGTGGACGTCGATGACGTTAGTTGCGTTGTCGAATTCGTAGTTCCAGACGTGCTCGGCGATCATGGTGCGGGTGAGCACCTGGTTCGGGTGCCGCATCAAATACTCCAGGAGGCCATACTCCTTGGTCGTGAGGTCCACCGGACGCCCGCCACGCGTCACCTCGCGTGTCGTCGAATCGAGGACGAGGTCGCTCAGCTGGAGGACGGGAGTGCGGACCTGGGGCTCCCGCCGCGTCAGGGCGCGCAGCCGGGCCAGCAGCTCGGCAAAGGCGAAGGGCTTGACCAGATAGTCATCGGCGCCGCTGTCCAGTCCCAGCACGCGGTCCTCTACCGCGTCGCGGGCAGTCAGCATCAGGATCGGGGTGCGAAGGCCGCGCGCCCGTAGCGTCCGGCAAACGTCGAACCCGTCGTGGACCGGCAGCATCACGTCCAGGATGATGAGGTCGAAAGCTGCGACGTCCGCCCAGTCCAGCGCTTCCTCGCCGTCGCAGGCCACGTCCACGGCGTAGCCGTGCTCGGTCAGCCCGTTGCGCACGAACTCCGCTATTCGTTCCTCATCTTCGACAATAAGAACACGCACAGCTTGGCCCTTCGGCGTGGTCGGTATCGAGACCAGTATAGGCCGCGGCGATGAAGTTGGGATGAAGCGCAATGGGCTTTCTAACCGCTTGAGCGCACCCTACGGGCGGCTTTCGACGCATCGGGACGATGTTCGTTCATTGGTGACCAGGTAGGGAAGACACCCTAATTTCAATCCGCTTGTGATACGCAAAGACGCGAATGCATAGCGCGTCTAGCGCCAACCACTTGTCCAGGCTGAGAAACTTAATTCTTAGTAACGTTTATCATCCACCAACCGTCTTCCACAAGTGAAATGGCGACGGAGATTCGTTCCATCCGGGCCACGCCCGGCAACATCGCATTCTACGACATCACGGATGAGGTTCAGAATACTCACATCTCTGTTACCCCTGCCGAACTAATAGAGGAAATCTACCGACTCCGCCGCCTGACCAGGTTTGGCGCCTACGCCAGCAATATTGTCATTTTGTTCCTCATGTTCTTTCTTATGGACCTCACTGTCCTCCAAGTAGGGCTACTTCAAGCCATCTATTGGTCAGTCACCGTCGTTAGCGTTGAGCTATCCTTCGTCCACGGATTTAGGTTGGGCAAGCACGATACTTATCCAGGCGCCGTGGTGACGGAGGTAGGCAAAGCCGACCATTTGAATGACGCTGTCCGGCGCTCCCTCAAAGTCGTCCATGACCTGCTACGCGTTGACGCCTCCTTCCTCGTTCTCCCCCAGGACAGCGCGGACCAGAACGACGCCAACAACACCAGCGATGTCTTCTGCTCCGGCATGAGTCATCTCATCGGCGAGTGCCTTCTCCAGGCAGGCGCGCCCGCCATGCAGACGGCTATGCAAACCAGAGAACCGCTGCCATTCAACCCGGATGGCGCTGCGCTTCCCGAGAAAATACTCGGCGCAAAAGAACGGCTAGTCTTCGTCCCGATCGTAGCCCTTCAGGAGTCCATTGGTGTTCTGGCCGTCCTCGGCAAGAAAAGTAATGCGGACATTAGGGATCGTAAGCTCCTATATGACATCGGCAGCGCTCTCGGCCTCTCCTTGCAGAACTTCCGTCAGAAGGACAAGCTGTACGAGCAGAAGGAAGAGCTGCACGCAATGACGATTACCGACGATCTCACCGGGATATATAACCGCCGTTACTTCTTCCACCAACTGGAGCGCGAACTGGCCGCCGCCCAACGGTACGAAAGACCACTATCCATCATCATGTTCGACTTGGATGATTTCAAGGAGATCAATGACAATTTCGGTCACACCGCTGGCGATGAAGCCCTCTGCACCATCGCTCAGCGCCTTGCCCGCCATGCCCGCAGCACAGACATCGTCGCCCGTCTCGGCGGCGATGAGTTCGTGGTCATCCTACCCCAGACTGACGAACGTGACGCCGCCGATGTCGTCCGGCGCCTGGAGCAGGCTGTCTCCCAAGACCCTCTAGATTTGGCTAACGGCGCCTCCGTCTCGCTGAGCATATCGGGCGGCTTCTGCTCCTATCCCGATGATGCCGCAGATATTGACGAGCTGGTTCGTCAAGCAGACGCCGGCATGTACGCAAACAAAGCCGCTCGCAAGTCTGCGGCCAGGCGATGATTCGTTAGGCAGAGATCACGCCCAGGATCGATCTCTGGCCTCACTAGACACGAAGGCGGCGAAGGGCAGTCGTGACGCCTCCCGCCGCCAGCCGGAGCGGCCTTCCTCAGCACGCTCCACCGGACCCTAAAGCCCGCGTGCGGGCTCGTGGCACCGCGTCCCGCGGAGTGGGGGCGGCGCCCTCGTTTAGCGAAGCTGTAGGGGCACGCCGAACCTAACATGCCCATGTTGGTTCACTGGTGATGCTGCGGTTCGCACCGCATCCGCACGTGGGTTGGGCTAGAGGGCCGCGTGCCGGCCGGGAGAGCCCGACAGTTCTCGATTGTTCTGTGCTAGACTTCTATTTCTTCCAGGCCGGGCCCTTGAGTGTGACCATCTCGAGGACGACACTGCGCACTTCGCTGTGGTCTGTGAGAGCGTACAGCGACAGCTGACCAATCAGCCGGCGCCTGAGTAGTCCGTCGTCTACGAGTTCGTCAAGGAAGCGCTGGTGCGGATGCACTGGGACAGGTGCGCAGGCCTGGATGGCGTCAGAGGCGAACCAGCCATCAGGGCTCTGTGCCAGGAAGCGGAGCACGGCCACGGCATCTGGGTTCGCTCGAATCCGCCGCGCAATGCGCCCGCGAACCGCCGCCGGCGGTCTCCTTTCGGGAGGGTGAAGAGTGTCGCCGGGGCGGACGTGAGTCACAGCCCGGCCTTCGCGAGCAGCGTCTCGAACGGAATGTCGAGAGCGCGCGCCAGGCCCCGGACCTCTTGCTTGTCGGGCGAGGCCGCCCCGCTCTCCAGTGTTATCAGCCGTGGCAGCGGCATCCTGGTGGCAATGGCCAGTTGTGTGAGATCTAGACCTCGCCTCTGGCGCTGTAGCCGCAGATACTCGTCGAATCTGCCGCGTGGCTTACCCTTCATCTGAGTCCCGATGGCGCTAGTCCAGGATCAGGCGCATCTGGCCGGCCTTCACAAGCATCGTCTCAGGAGAGATGCGAAAAGCACGCGCCAGCTGCCGCAGCTCGCGACGGTTCGGGGTTCCCGCGCCCGTCTCGAGCGCCTGCAGCCTCGCGACAGGCACCCCGGAGACCTCGCACAGCCTACCGGTGTCCATGCCGCGGTCCCGTCGCAGTCCCTGGAGATACCCAGAGAGCGCTTGTGTGCCCTGGCGTTGCACTTCGGATTCCTCCCTCAATAGAGCCACCTCTGTCCTTCGCTATGACTGGCAGGGTCTGCCACCGTTTCGCGTGATTGAAGCCGTTCTCAAAGGTCCGCGTAGCGCCACAGCCCTTGCAGACTGCCCGGCTGACCGGGCCCTCCTGAGGCCCCAGCAACCAGTGGTGCGCGTGCCGAGCGGGAGATTCGGGCGCCGGACCTTGGGCTGCGCGCCCGTTAGCGCCTCTCACGTTTCATCGCCTCGATGCCGGCATGGATTCGCCCCTGCAGAAGCAACTTCTGCGTGGGGCTTGGGGATGCGGTCTGGCATCCCGTCCTAACCTGGCAGAACACCCTCTTCCGCCTGGCGTAGGAACCCACCAGGTTGCCCGCTATTGTCTGAGCGTCCGCCTCGACCTCCAGGCGCACCGCCGCGTGACCGGCCTGCCGCAGGAAGAACGCCTCGAGGTAGGCCCGCTCCACCAGCTCCATGTACTCCCCTAGCAGCAAGCCGGCGTCTGCCAGGGTGCGTTCAAGGGCCTGCTGACCTTCTGGCGTCAGACGCCCGAAGAACTTACGCCAGTTTATGTCGGGGTAACTAACCAGCACCGGTCTCTGACCGTTTTCGATTGAGGTAGCCCGCCGCCTCCAGCAAGTCTCCTTCAGGAGTCTCTAGGACCTTCGCCAGGCCCTTGATGTCTCGGTGGCAGGGAGGCTCCTTGCTGAGCTCTAGAGTCTCGAGGCGGCGCTCCTGGATGCCGCTGAGGCCGGCCAGGCTGTGGCGGGACAGACGCTTGGTTACACGCAGGCGCTTCAGGAAGCTGCCAAACGTGTGTTGCTTTACATACCGCCATGTGGGAGTCTGCTCATTGAACGGATTTGCCAATGCGATGGCCTCCTTTCTCAGGCGCATCTTCCCAGGGCCGGCCGCTGGCTGTTTGCGCCTGGGAGCTACCGTCAGCGGCCGGCTGAAGCAGATCGTGAAGCACGCGGCGGCGCTCGCCCGGAGTTAGGCGACCTATGGCTTGCGCGGCGTCCCGGACGGCAGCGTCCGTGGTGAACCGGTAGTATGGAACGGCGCCATCGCGGCGGACCCCGAGTGCCCCACAGTCTACGAACTCGTCCATGGCGGTCTGGATCTCTAGGCGCGAGCAGGCAGTTCGTGGGTGCAGCGCGCGCCGGCTGTACCAGCCATGGTGGTAGCGGCCGAGGAACATGAGCAGGTCGAAGCGCGCTCTCCAGTTCTGTGAGTTGCCGATAAGTCTCCGCAGCACGGCTATGTCCTGCGGCCCCAGCGTCGATGCCTTCAACTCTGCGCCTCCCTGGCGGGGTCGAAGTTGGCACTCTTTGCGCATGCTGAGCGAATGGCTGCCCGCTGCGCCCTCGTGAACCCCCTTCCTCACGCCCGCCTCCGGGCAATCCCGGCGAGAAGAGATCGACCTCCGGGCCTGCTCGCGTACCTGAACAGCCTGAGTGCCGCCTCGCGCACGGCCGGCGATCGCGAGAGCCCTACTGACGAGATTCCGGAGTTCCTCTTGACGACGACCAGCCCCTGGTGCTCGAGCTGAAAGACGACGCTCTCCAGCTGCGACACAGGCGTGTCAGTGAACGAGTAGAGGTCTTGCAACGAATAGAAACGGCTGGGCCTGGCGGCGACCGTCAGGAAGACTTCTAAGCCGGAGGGGGAATGGACGTAGCGTTCGACGAAGCGCTCCAACCGCCTGTCCAGCGGTGGGGGCAACTGGTCCGCAGGTGTACCGGTTGCGCGTTGTTCCGCCATGTCACTCCCAGGTTAGGAGGTGCCCTCGCCGGGCGCGGCGCGGGCCCGTTACTTAACTCTTCGCAGATTCCGCCGCTGAGATCGCTTCCTCCTCGTCCGCCAGCTGACTCAGCAACTCCTGGGTGTCGACCAGGTGTCTGTTGAAGATCTCCCGTGCCACGTCTAGTAGATCAAAGATCTGCGGGTCGCGAACGCTATAGTAGACGCTCGTCCCGTTCTTGCGGCCGACGACGATCCCCTTGCTGCGGAGGAGCGCCAAGTGCTGCGAGGCGCTGGAAGGCTCGTCCTCTAGAAGGCTTTGGATCTCCCCCACACTTTTCTCGCCGGAGCGGAGGCCCTCGATGATGATAATTCGGCCCGGGTGTGCCAGCGCCTTGAAGAATTCCGCCTTAAATTGCCTCAGGGGGTTTCGCATCGCTTACTAGTAATATTACAATATTGCAAGATAGTCGGCAAGTGTCAGTGGCCAGAAAGGGATCGAATCGGGGAGAGGAATTAGCAATGCGGGCCTACGTCATGATCGAAACCCGGCCGGCGAAAACCCAATCTGTGGCGAGAGAGCTTCGGAATCGGCCGATTGCTCATGCCCAGCTTCTAATGGTCGACGCCGTAGCCGGGCCCTTCGACATCGTCGCGGTCCTGGTTGCGCCGGACGTGGACAGCATAGGGAAAGCGGTTTCGGAGTCGATCCAGGCGGTCGAGGGGGTGTCCAAGACGACGACGTGTCTGGTCATTGCAGGGTAAATTGGGTTGGCGGTACCCTTAGGGGCGCGCGGGACTCGGGGAGACTGATCGCCAGATGGGCACCCTGTCTACGTCCTTGTTGAACGTACATCCCCATGTTGGTTCACTGGTGACGCTGCGGTTCGCACCGCATCCGCACGTGCGTTGGGCTAGAGGGCCGCGTGCCGCCCGGCGCCTAGCGCGATAGCGCCAGGCTGGGTTCGCGCTCCGGCTCCGCCGGCGGAGCCTCTTCCACCTGACGCGCCAGTGATTGTGCGATCACGCTGGTCAAGAAGGGACGCAGCGTGAAGCCGATTATGGTCGGGTGCAGGAAGGCCGCGTCCAGGTTCACTGTGAAGTGCTGCAGGCGTCGCTGCGTTTGCACGTGGAGCATACCCTCTCGTCGCAGGCTATTGACGTTCTCCCAGACGGCGCGCGGCGTGAGGCCCATAGCGCGCGAGACGTCGGCGATCGTGCACCTGGGGTGAAGCGCGACGTAGAAGAGCACAGCGCCCTGGCTCGAGACGAGACACCAATCTTTCCTGACCATGGCTCCCGCATACAAGAAACAAATTTCGGGAGTCAGCGTTACAGCGCCGGCGGCTCAGGAAGGAGCCAGCTGCGACAGTGGCTTGCAGCGTGTTGGCTTTAAGCGACGACCCCAGCGCTCTCGGCCAGCGTGAGCCTCAGCCCTTCAGTCAGAGGTAGCGGCGGGCCCCAGAGTCCCGTCGCCAGCAGCGTTGCTGGGCTGAGGACGGACCGATCCACGTCCCCGGCGCGCCGGGGCAGGTGCTGCACCTCCAGCGTTCGGCCTAGTTCCTTGGCCATCGCCCCCGCCAGACCGATCACCGTGGTCTCCTCGCCGCTGGCCACGTTCCAGACGACATCTCGCTGGACGCTCAGCGCCGCCAGCACCGCGCTCACCACGTCTGACGTGTGCACGAAGTCTCGTGTCTGGCGGCCGCTGCCGTGGATCTCCAGCGCCCGTCCGGCCAGCAGCCGTTCGAGGAAGATAGCGACGACGCCACCCTCGGCGTCTGTGCGCTGGCGCGGCCCGTAGACGTTCGACGGCCGCAGAATGGCGTAGGGCAAACCCTGCCCCCGCAGCAGCTCCTCCGCAGCCAGTTTGTTAACGCCATAGT
>JBGPMY010000030.1:0-11780 GCA_041487235.1 Dehalococcoidia bacterium | reverse complement strand
CTCGCGCCGCGCGACCTCCTCTGCCGTCTTGCCGCTGGTGGAGGTGGGAAGCTCCGGCACCGTCGTCGCTACATCCGCTCCGGGGCCGTCATCCCCATAAGGTCCAGCGCCCGCGCCAGCGCCACCTTCGCCGCCGATACCAGCTTGAGGCGCGCCTTGGACAGCGCCGCGTCATCGGACAGCACGCGACACTTCTCGTAGAAGTCGTGGAACGCCGTCGCCAGCTCCACGGCGTAGTAAGGCAGCTGGTGCGGCTCCAAACTGACGGCGATCGACTCCACCAGCTCCGGCAGCCGCAACATCTTGCGGATCAGCGCCAGCTCCGACTCGTGGGTCAGCAGCGATACGTCTCCGTCGGAGAAATCGGCGATGCGTTCGGAGGCCTGGAGCAGGATGCCGGCGATGCGGGCGTGGGCGTACTGCACGTAATAGACCGGGTTCTCGGCGCTCTGGCGCTTGGCCAGCTCGATATCGAACTCCATGTGCGAGTCGGCGGCGCGCGCCACGAAGTTGAAGCGGGCGGCGTCGGCGCCCACCTCGTCGACGACCTCGCGCAGGGTGACGATCTCGCCGGCCCGCTTGGAAAGCCGCACTACCTCCTCGCCCCGCTTCAGGGTGACCAGCTGGTAGATGATGATCGCCAGCCGCTCCGGATCGACGCCCAGGGCGGCCACCGCCGCCTTCATGCGCGGCACGTGCCCCTGGTGGTCGGCGCCCCAGACGTTGATCACCCGCTGGAAGCCGCGGCCAAAAAACTTATCGTAGTGATAGGCGATGTCCGAAGCGAAGTAGGTGGGGGCGCCGCTGGAGCGCACCAGCACATTGTCCTTCTCGTCGCCCAGAGCAGAGGAGGCAAACCACACCGCGCCTTCGCGCTCCGCCACGTACCCGCGCTCTTTCAGCAGGGCCATCGCCGTCTCGTAGGTGCTGGACGTATAGAGCGACCGTTCCGAGAACCAGCCGTCGTAGCGGACACCTATCGACTCCAGGTCGCGCTTGATGACGTCCAGCATCTTCGCCACGCCCAGGTCGTGCACCTCCGCTGGGTACGGCTCGCCTTCCGGACGCAGCAGAGCGTCGCCGCGCTCTTCCTTCAGCTCGCGCGCCAGGTCCGTCACGTACTGGCCGGGATAGCCGCCTTCCGGTATCTCCACTTGCCGCCCGAACAGCTGCTGATAGCGCGCATACAGCGTGGCCGCGAACGTCTCCGTCTGCGTCCCGGCGTCGTTCACCAGGTACTCGCGCTGCACGTCGTATCCGGCCGTGGCCAGCACCCGCGCCAGCGTGTCGCCCAGGGCCAGACCACGTCCGTTGCCGACGTGGATAGGGCCGACAGGGTTCGCGGACACGAACTCCACCTGCAATCGCTGGCCGTCGCCCAGGGCCACGTTCCCGAAGGCGTTCCCCTCTTGGAGGATGGCGTCCACCTGCGAGGCCAGCCATTCCGGCGAGAGCCGAACGTTGACGAAGCCCGGCGGCGCCACCTCTATCGACGCCACCGCGCCTCCGGAGCGTAGGCCTGTTCGCGCTTGTTCGGCGACGATCTCCGCCAGTTGGAGGGGACTCATACCGGCGGCGCGGGCCAGGCGCAACGGCAGGCTCGAGGCGTAGTCCCCGTGGTTCGCGCGCTGCGGTCGCTCTACAAGGGGCTCTGGCGAGGCCATCGAGGGCAACGCGCCGGACTCCTGGGCCCGTCGCACGGCGTCCAGAATCATCTCCTCGATCTGATGCTTAATCACGGTTCTTCCAAACCACATACCGCCCCCTGTGGGGACGGTATCTCACCCGTCGATTCTAGCCCACCCAGCCAGAAAGTGCTACGCGATCAACCCCGTGAACACGACCCTGTCACCTGTCCCCCGTCACGACACCTCCGCCGATATCTTGCCCCACAGCTTGTCCACCTGCGAGCGCAGTTCGGCGTGCTCCTGGCGTTCCAGGTCCGGGTCCCCGTCCAGCAGGCGGCCCGCCTCGGAGCGGGCTAGCTCGATCAGCTGCACGTCGGTGAGCTTGGCGATGCGCAGGTCCGGCATCCCGGACTGCCGCGTCCCGAAGTACTCGCCCGGCCCGCGCAGCCGCAGGTCTTCCTCCGCCAGCCGGAACCCATCGTTCACCGATTCCAGAATCCGCAGCCGCTCCTGCGCCTCACCGGAGGCACTCTCGGAGAGCAGAAAGCAGTACGCCTGTTCAGCGCTGCGCCGCACCCTCCCCCGGAACTGGTGCAGTTGCGATAGTCCGAAGCGGTCTGCGCCCTCTATCAGTATCACCGTCGCGTTTGCCACGTCGATACCCACCTCAACCACGGCCGTCGACACCAGCACGTCCAGCTCGCCGTCCAGGAACGCCCGCATCGCGGAATCCTTCTCGCCGGGCGTCATCCGCCCGTGGAGCAGCCCCAACCGCAGCTCCGGAAAGACGTCCCGGGACAGCCGCTCGTACTCCTGGACAGCGGCCTTTGCCGCCACCGCCTCCGACTCTTCCACGAGCGGGCAGATGACGTACGCCTGCCGCCCTTCCGCGACCTTCTTGCGCACGAACTCGTAGGCGCGGTCACGCTGCCGGCCGCCGACGCGGTACGTCTTCACCGGCGGCCGTCCGGGCGGCATCTCGTCGAGCACGGTGATGTCCAGGTCTCCGTACACCGTCAGCGCCAGGGTGCGTGGAATCGGCGTCGCGGTCATCACCAGTACGTGGGGCGCGCCACCCTTCCCCCGCAAGGCGGCCCGCTGGGCGACCCCGAAGCGGTGCTGCTCGTCCACGACGGCAACGGCCAGCCGCTGGAACTCGACGCTCTGTTGAACGAGCGCATGAGTACCGATAGCGATGTCGACCTCACCGCGCGAGATCGCCTGCGTTGCCGCGCTCTTTTCTGAGCTGTTCAGGCTGCCCGTGAGGAGCGCCACGCGCACGGGCCGCTCCACGTACGGCGGGCGCAGGGCGAGATAGCCCGGCCCCGCTTCCTGAAACCAGACGCCTCTCGCCGCACTCCCATCATCGCGCGGGTCCAGAAGACGGCAGAAGGTACGGAAGTGCTGCTCCGCCAGTATCTCCGTCGGCGCCATGATCGCCCCCTGATAGCCGCTGGCCACAGCCGCCAGCAGTGCCGCTGCCGCGACCACGGTCTTGCCGCTGCCCACATCCCCCTCTAGCAGACGGCTCATCGGCGCCTCTCGACCGATGTCCGACGCCACGTCTTCGATCGCCTTCCTCTGCGCCTTCGTCAGCTCGAACGGCAACGACTTCTCGAACCCCTCCAGCACTGACCGCGGCAACGTTAGCCGGGGCGCGCCCCCTGCGGCCAGGCTCTGGCGTCGCCGACGCACGACCCCCAGCTCGATGCAAAGCAGCTCCTCAAAGGCGAAACGCCTCCTCGCCGCCTCGGCCTGCTGGAGAGAGTCCGGGAAGTGCACCTGCTTCAGCGCTTCGGTCACCGGCGGCAGGCGCAGACGGCTCCGCATGTCTTCCGGCAACCCCTCATTCAGTCTGGCCGCGAAGGCATCGACCGCCTGGCGCGCCAGGTCCCGCATCTCGCGCTGCGAAAGCCCCTCGGTGCCCGGGTAGACAGGTACCAGGCGCCGGGTGTGCAAAGAATCGTCGTCTGGCGTCTCCAGCTCGGGGTTCTCCAGCTGCAGCCGGCCGCGGAAGGCCGTGACCTTGCCGCTGAGCGCCACGCGCATCCCTTCTCTCAACCGCCGCGCCATGTAGGGCCCCGACCACCAGATGACGCGAATCGAGCCCGACGGATCGCTGACGATCGCCTCTGTCACCTTGCGCCTGCCGACGACGCCGGCGCCAGCGGACCAGACCTCGCCGATCACCGTCTGCTCCTGGCCGGGAGCCAATCGGTCTATCGGACGGACCTGCGAGTAGTCGTGATAGCGGGTCGGGAATAGGAGCAACAGGTCGCGCACGGAGCGGACGCCAAGCCTGGCCAACTTCGCCTCCCTGGAACCGCTGATACCCTTCAGAACGGTCACCGGTGAGTCCAGGGTACCGATGACCAGCGGGACGGGTCGCTCGTCACGCGCCGCTGGCCGCTGTACGGTTGGTGCCGTCTTCTCGACGGGGCCGGCGGCCCAACCCTCGTCCATCGCCGTCAGCAACTCTTCCACCACCCGGCGCCTCTGCACGGGGTGTAGGGCCCGGTAGCCGCCCGTGGGCAGGGAGCGAAGGATGACCGCAAATCGCCGCGATCCAGCGCCGCCGTTCCCGCCACTAAGGCGCTGCAGGTAGCCGTCAAGACCGCCCACGACGGCCGAATCCGTGAACTTCTTCTTCCGCTCTAACTCCAGGACCTTGCGAAGCCCCTCGACGCCGCCGGTCAAGCGCTTATTCTTCCCCCTCCAGAACGCCGACGCCGAGGACCCCCGGGCCGGTGTGAACGCCGAGGACAGGCCCGATGCGTGTCACGGTCAAGTGCGCGCCGGGCAGCGCCGACTCCAGTCGGTGCTTCATCTCTTCGGCCTCCTGCGCGTTGGTAGAATAGCCTATGGCCGCTTCCTTCACCCTGTATGAGGTCACGATCTGGAAGATGCGATCCAGGGCGTGCGCCTTCGTGCGTACCCGCTCCTCCGGGTGCACCTCCCCGTCGCGAATGGAGAGCAGCGGCTTCACCCGCAGCACCGTTCCCAGGAACGCCCTGGCCCGGCCGATGCGACCGCCGCGGCGCACGTACTCCAGCGTGTCCAGCAGCACGATGATATGCACCCGCGGGACGATGCGCTGCACCGTCTCCAGCACCTCCTCGATGCCCGCGCCGGCCGTCGCCGCCCGCGCGGCAGCCGCGGCCATGAACGTCAACCCAAAGGAGACCGACTGCGAGTCCACCACCTCGATGCGAGCGCCGCGATCGGCAAGGTGCTGGGCCGCCTGGCAGGCGTTGTTGTACGTCGCCGACAGCTTGGACGAGATGTGGATGGAGACGATCTCGTCCGTCTCCTTGAGCAACGGCTCGTACACCTCTAGGAAGTCGCCGACGGAGGGGGCGGAAGTCGTGGGCAGCTCCTTGGCCCGCACCAGCTTGTCGTAGAAGAGGTCATGCGTAATATCGACGCCTTCTTTGTAGACCTCGCTATCGAAGATAACGCTGAGGGGGACGATGGAAACGCCGAGCTCCCGAGCCAGGCTGGACGGCATATCGGCGGTGCTATCGGTGACGACGCGAACGGCCAAGGGAGCCTCCTTAGCCGCCAGTATAGCAGCCGGAGGAGGGTCAGAGCCTGCAGGCGGCGAAGCTATTCAGCGGATACGATGTAGTCGTAGTGGGGCTGCCCGCCGAACACCACCTCCACCTCGTGGCGGGGGAAGCGGGTGCGAAGATCGTCGGCCAGCGCCTGCGCCGCCGGCTCGTTCGTCTCCGCGCCGTAGTACAGGGTGATCAGGCTGGTCTCCTGGCTAACGACCCCCTCCAGCCCACGCAGCACCGCTTCCTCCGGCGACGCCGCCGCCAGCTTCAGCTCGTCGTCTACGATGGCGATCGTCTGCCCCGCCTGCACCTTCACGCCGCCGATGCTCGTCGAACGCACGGCACGCGTCACTTCCACAGTCCGCACCGCCTGCCGCGCCTGCTCCATCGCCCGCTCGTTGGAATCGAGGTCATCGTCCGGATTCAGCGCCAGCAGCGCCGCGATCCCCTGAGGCATGGAGCGAGCGCCTACCACCCGCACTCGCTTCCTGGACAGTGGCACGGCCTGCTCCGCAGCCAGGATGATGTTCTTATCGTTGGGCAGCACGATGACGTCTTCGGAGGGGCAGGCCTCGATCGCCTCCAGGATCTCCCGAGTGCTGGGGTTCATCGTCGGCCCGCCGGAGATCGTCCGCGTACAGCCCACGCTCTCGAACACCGCGCGCATGCCTTCACCGGCGACCACGGCCACCGACGATATCGCCGGTGTCTCCGCCTCGGCGCCCAGGCGCTCCTCGTGCATCTGCACGAACTGCTCCGCCTGCCGGCGGATGTTGTCCACCTTCACCTGGGCCAGGCTGCCGACCTTCGTCCCATGGCTCAGCGCGGCGCCCGGATCGTCCGTGTGCAGATGCACGCGCACCATCCGCTCGTCGCCCACCACCAGCACGGAATCGCCCAGCTCCAGCATCCGCTCCCGGATCGAGTCCACGTCCAGCCCGCTGCCGGCGATCAGCAGCTCCGTGCAGTAGCCGTAGGGCGATTCTTCCGTCGCGTGGCGCTGTTCCGTCATCGCCAGCCAGTCCTCGCCCACGGCCTCGACACCTTCGGCGACCGGCGCCTCCAGCGGCTCCCCTTTGAGATAGCGCAGCATCCCCTGCAGCAGGAAGGACAGGCCCAACCCACCGGCATCGACGACTCCCGCCTCGGCCAGCACGGGCAGCAACGTCGGCGTCCTGGCCACGCTCTCCTTCGCCGCATTGACCACCGTCTCCAGCAGCCGCACGATGTCACGGCTGTCGGCGGCCACCCCGGCTCGCGCAGCTTCGGACGCTTCCCGAACAACCGTTAGAATCGTCCCTTCCACGGGCTTCGTCACGGCCTGGTAAGCGGCAGCGGCACCTTCTTCCAGTCCAGAGGCCAGCGTCTCCGCGTTCATGGCCTCCTTCTCCTCGGCTGCTCGGGCGACGCCGCGGATTATCTGCGAGAGGATGACACCGGAGTTCCCGCGGGCGCCCATCAGCGCCCCGTGCGACATCGCCGCCAGCATCGCCCCGGCGCTTCGGTCCTGGCAGCGCTGCGCCTCCTCCATCGTGGAGCGCATCGTCAGGAACATGTTGGTGCCGGTGTCGCCGTCCGGCACGGGGAAGACGTTGACGGCGTTCACCTGTTCCACGTGGCGCTCCAGCCAAGCCATCGCCGCCACGAACAGGTCTCGCAGCTCCTGCCCGGAAAGCGATTCTACGGCTGGCGCCTTCATCCCGAACCGCCGAGCCGAGTAAGGTCACGCGCGGGCGGGTGGGACGCACCAACATTCGCAGGCGGGAGATTGGAGCGCTGGGCACGTGCCTTGCCCGCACGGATAGCGGATGATACCATACTCGCGGCGCAATTCTAGCAAGGCGCGCCATCCAGGGTAAAGGGAAGACCATTGGCCAGATGCGACGTCTGCGGCAAGGCCACGGCCTACGGCCGCAACATTAGACACAAGCACTCCGGACGCTGGGAGCGCAAGGCCCCCAAGACTAACCGCACGTTCAAGGCCAACGTCCAGAACAGGAACTTCGTTATCGGCGGCGTCCGGCTGCGCATCAAGGTCTGCACGCGCTGCCTGCGCACCCAGCTCAAGACCGCGGTGTAGGGCCACCTGCCAACCCGAAGAATTGGCTTGTCATCTGTCCTAGTCGAATCCGATTTATCACGACATTTTCAGTCAATAGCACAGGTGTCGCAGCCACAGGGGCGTCAGTAACGCCGGCCCGGGCCGGCGGATCAGCCAAGGCCGCCACCTCTAATTCGATGCATCGCCTTACTACGACACTGAACAGTTTCGCTAACTTTTCAATGTGGAACGCAACGAACTCGGTGGTGGACCAGTAGTGTTCAGCCGTGATGGCGGTGTTGGCACGTTCTCCCTCGGCAAGACGCCTCGGTATCGGGAGCAACCCGACCTCGGGCTTCGGTAGCACAAGGCTTATCCCGGGAGATCCTCGGTGAAGCCAATGGTCACGGACGGCTACTAGACTCTCCGAAGACCCACTCGCGGCATCAAGCCAGCCTGAGAGGGAAGATATCTCCTGTCCCACCACGGGATCGCTCTTGATAACCTTGTCCCGGAACGTTGCCTTCCTGAAGTCTCGGTCGCCTCCCTTGGCTTCTATTGGCAAGTAGTCCGTTAGAAACACGGCTATCGAATCCGTTGCCGCCTTAGCGTGCGCTACGAAGTCGAAGAGCGCCTTAGCGTGGCGCACCTGGCCAACAGGCTCCTGCACTAAGACATTACTGCCAGCTTCCTCAAGCTCCCTTTGGATCTGCCCCTCGACCGAGGTGGCTTCAAGCGCAGCCAGCTTCGCCCACTGAATCTTCCGCAGCGCATCAACCAGGGAGCGATACTTAGCCGTGTCCTCTCTCGACCTCGCGATTTGGCTCAAATAGCACAGGTCTCCGTAGTCGATCTCGGGGAGGATCTGAAAAACCACTTCGACGAAAATGTGTGGGAATTGCTCTGGGAGCACTGACGCCCTCCGACTACATTCTGCCAGGCTAAACCCGCTGCACCCCGGCCAGGGCCGCCCGCAGCCGCTCCATGTTCTCGGCCACCGTGCCGCTCTCGTTGAAGATGGCGGAGGCCGCCACCAGGACGCCGGCGCCGGCCGCCGCGCAGGCCGCCGCGTTCTCCGGCTTGACGCCGCCGTCCACCTCGATCTCCGCCCGCAGACCACCTTCGTCGATCAGCTGTCGCAGATGGCGCACCTTGGGCAGCGCGCCCTGGATGAACCTCTGGCCGGACCAGCCGGGGTTCACCGCCATCACCATCACCTGGTCCACCTCCGGCAATATCTCCTCGATCTCGCTCACCGGCGTGGCGGGGTTCAGGCAGACGCCGGCCTTCCTGCCGCGCGCGTGCACCTCCTGCACGATGCGATGCAGGTGGGTGGCCGCCTCCACGTGCACGTTGATGATGTCGCCGCCCGCATCGATGAAGGCGCCCACGTGCCGCTCCGGCTCCACGATCATCAGGTGGACGTCTAGCACCAGCGACGTCGTCCGACGGACAGCCGCTACGACGGGCGCGCCCACGGTGATGACCGGCACGAAGCGCCCGTCCATGACGTCGATGTGGATGTACTCCGCGCCCGCCGCCTCGCACTCTCGAACCTGCTCGCCCAGCCGCGCCAGGTCCGCCGCGATGATGGAGGGCGCCAGCTTGACTCTGCCGTTCAACTGCCCGCCTCCAGCCGCTGCCGCGCCTTCCTTAGCGCCTCTCGAACGCGCGAGGGCGCCGTCCCGCCCGCTACGTCCCGCGCGGCTACCGACGAGCGGATATCCAGCGCCAGGACGTCCTCCTCGAACAGCGGCGAGAACCTGCGGTACTCCTCCAGCGTAAGTTCGCTCAACCCCTTGCCGAGGGACTCCGCGTAGCGCACCAGCTCCGTCACCGCCTGATGGGCGTCGCGGAACGGCACTCCCTTGCGCACCAGGTAGTCCGCCACATCAGTCGCCAGCGTGTACGAACCGGCCGCAGCCAACTCCGCCTTCGCCGCCTCCACGCGCAGCGCAGGCAGCATCGCCGCCATCACCTCCAGGCTGGGCAGAAGCGTATCGATCGTGTCGAACAGCGGCTCCTTGTCCTCCTGCAGGTCGCGATTGTAGGCCAGGGGCAGCCCCTTTAGCGTCGTCAGTATCGCCATCAGGTTGCCGTACACGCGCCCCGTCTTGCCGCGCGCCAACTCCGCGATGTCCGGGTTGCGCTTCTGGGGCATGATGCTGGATCCGGTGGCGAACTCCTCCGGCAGCCGCACGAAGCCAAACTCCTCGCTGCACCAGAGGACGATCTCCTCCGACAGCCGCGACAAGTGCATCATCGTCGTCGCGGCGGCCGCCTGAAAGTCGACGACGAAGTCGCGGTCCGCCACCGCATCGATGCTGTTCTGCGAGACGCGGCTGAACCCCAGCTCGCTGGCCACGAACTCACGGTCGATTGCGTACGGCACGCCGGCCAGGGCGCCTGACCCCAGCGGCAGTTCGTCGGCGCGCGCGCGGCAGCCGCCGAAGCGCTGGGCGTCGCGGTCCAGCATCTGGAAGTAGGCCAGCAGGTGGTGAGCGAGCAAGACCGGCTGCGCCCGCTGCAGGTGCGTGTAGCCGGGCATTATCACCTCCTGGTTCGCCTCCGCCAGCTCCACGAGCGCGCGCTGTAGCCCCCGAATTCCGGCGATAGCCTCGCCGCAGGCTTCCATGACGAACAGTCGCATGTCGGTAGCGATCTGGTCGTTGCGCGAACGGGCGGTATGCAGACGGCCCGCCGCCTCGCCGATCTTTTCTCGCAGCCTCACCTCGATGTTTAGGTGGATGTCCTCCAGCTCCTCGCGGAAGGGGAACTCGGCGCGCTCTATCTCCTGGCGGATCTCCTCCAGTCCCCGCACGATCGCCTCGGCGTCGCCGGCCGGGATGATCCCCTGCCTGCCCAGCATGCGGGCGTGCGCAATCGACGCCGCGATATCGTGGCGGTAGAGCCGCCTGTCGTAGGCGATGGAGGCGCTGTAGCGCAGCGCGCGGCGGTCCAGGCCGCGCGCCGTGGGGCTGTCAGTGGACTTTCTGTCCTTCATACGTGGGCATTATTATAGCGCGGCGTCCTCGCTGGTCCGGGTAGGCGGCTCACTTCGCCGGGCCACTCGCAATGAAGAGCGGCAGCTCCTTGATCTCCCCGATGCTATCGATGACGTAATCCGGCGCCAGCGGCCCCGTCACCTCCGGCTCGTCCTCCGTCTCCTCCACCGGCTCGCCCAGCGGCGGCCGCCGCCATACCGCGGTCATCCCCAGCGTCTTCGCCCCCTCGACGTCCGCCCGCAGGTTGTCGCCGACCATCACCGTCTCTTCCGCCTCAACCCCCATCGCCTCCAGCGCGCACTGGAAGATGCGCGGGTGCGGCTTCATGTAGCCCACGTCGCAGGAGATGACCAGCGCCTCGAACAGATCAGTCAGCCCCAACTCCCGCATCTCCTCGTGAAAGCGAGGGCCGCTGTAGCCGCGGTTGGTGACGGCGCCCAGCCGGTAGCCCCTGTCCCGCAGCCAGAACAGCGCCTCCAGGACGTCCGGGAATAGGACCCGGCCCAGGAAGGCGCCGCCCAGGTTCCACGCTTCCCACAGCTCGGCGCCCTGTTCGCGAATTATCTCGATCCCGTGCCGAGCCGCCACGCGCCGGCACAGCTCCGGGTAGCCGGGGTCGACACAGTCCCCGTGGAAGGCGCGACCGGTCTCCTCCTCCACGGCCAAGCGGATATCTCGCCCCAGGAAGCGTCGCTCGTCCGTTATCTCGTACCCCCAGCCTGCGAGCAGCTGCGAGATCCTGCGCACCGTCTCGCCGCGAATGACGTCCGCTGGCGGCATGTTGGGGAAGTGCCACAACGTGTCACCCAGGTCGAACAAGACCGCCCTTACCGCCGTGATCCTTTGCTGCATGCGCTATAGAAGACCTCCTGACTTCGCTCTACCAGAAATGTACAGCCTGCGGCCCGTAAGAGAACAGTGGCGCGACGCCACCGAGGGCCGGCCGGAGCGCGGGCACCCAGTTTGGCGCAGGCGCCACGGCTACGGCGCCAGAACATCCGGCACGGAGCCCAGGGCGTAGCCCGCCGCCCGCAAGCCATCGATGATGCCTTGCAGCGCCAGTCCGTCTTTTGACGCAGCCCCAACGTGCATGACGATGATCGCGCCGGGCGAGGCGCCGTCGACGCAGTTCTTGGTGATCTCCGCCGTCGATATGCCACGCCAGCCGCCGGAGTCCACTGACCACATCACGTTGTACTGGTACCCACGCGCGCCGACGTCCGCATTCACCGAATCGTCGTAATCCCCATAAGGCGGGCGGAAATAGGGCTTGGTGCTCACCCCCGTCAGCTGGCTGATGATACTCTCCGCCTTGTCCAGCTCTTCCCAGCGTTGCGTTTGCGTCAGCGGCGGCTTGCCCGAGGATGCGCCCGTGAAGGAGAAGTGGTCGTAGGTGTGGTTGATTAGGTGATGCCCTTCGCTGACAATGCGCTTAAGCAGGTCTGGGTTGCGCTCGGCCCAGACCCCGGTCATCCCGAAGCTGGCGTGGATGCCGTTGGCCTTCAGCGTGTCCAAGATCGGCGCCGCGTAGCCGGCGTCGGAGCCGGCG